>JAFZGE010000104.1 GCA_017555545.1 Alistipes sp. | reverse complement strand
CTTGACCACTACTTTGTTATTCTCCTCGAGGTCGGTCACGGCAAACCACTTGCCGCCTACCTTATATACAATAGTGGTGTCGTCGAAGGGCATTGTCTCCTCGACGTAGGGTAGACTTAGGCAGTAGTTGCGTATATCCTCGATGCTCATTACGCCTTGATAAGTAGTGTTACGGCTGTGGCTGATACGCCCTCCTCGCGGCCCTCAAAGCCGAGGCGCTCGGTGGTTGTTGCCTTTACCGAGATGCGGTCTACGTCGATGCCAACTACCTCTGCAATGCGCTCACGCATGGTGTCGATGTGTGGGCGAAGCTTGGGGCGCTGCATCGCTATAGTGCAGTCTATATTGCTGATTGAGTAACCGTTGTTAGTGACTATTTCAACTACGTGTTTAAGTAGTTTGCGTGAGTCTATGCCCTTATACTGCTGGTCGGTGTCGGGGAAGAGTTTGCCGATGTCACCGAGAGCCAAGGCGCCGAGCAGGGAGTCGCAAATGGCGTGTATAGCGACGTCGCCATCAGAGTGTGCAACGCAGCCCTTGGTGTGCTCAATCTCTACGCCACAGAGCACAAGGCGCAAGCCCTCTGCTAGTGCGTGAACGTCGAAACCGTGTCCAATTCTAATATCCATAATATATCGTTTTAGTTAGTTTACCTACTTGTTAACCCTCATGCAGCGTCGTATGATTGCGAGGCTGAGGCGTCTTAAACTCATCGGTTGCGCAAGCCACAGGCGCTCGCGTAGTCTCCATGAGTGCGAATCACAATGCTTCACCTTGCCATTCTTACGTATAACACCCTCCACGATGCCGACAATCTTATTGCGGCTGACGGGTGTATCGTATGTTAGGCGGCCATCACCAAGCATCATAACCATGTCGTTATCGATGCTCATTGCGCGGTGTGTGACGTAGTGCTTCGGAGTTATGCGACACATTACAATGCGACCCACAATGGACTCCGTTGTGTCTATGCGGCGCACGATAATCCTGTCGCCATTATGCCCAAGGAACGGAAGCATACTCAATCCCTCAATGCGCACCTCGAAGCACTCTCCAAATGCTACGGACTCCTCTATTCTATCTATAATGCAGTTACTCATAGCTTGAAGAGTGTTTTGTGTGATAACTCTGCGGCTGCGGCATCGGGCAGACACTCCAATCTGTAGACGGGTGTGCTAGCAATCACCTCGCCAAGCGTTGTGCATAGCTCATCCTGGAGGTGTTCATCCTTAGTGAAGATGTGCGGGCAGGAGGGTAGTAGTGCTCCAATGGCAAGGAGGGGTCCCACCTGTACAATCTTGTTGTGTGGTGCTTGCGATAGGCGTGCTAGACCCGCAACGGGAAGGCGCTTGTTTATGTAGCAGGGCGTCTTGCCACTCCATGGTGAGCCGTAAGCGTACGCCTTGCCGTCGATAACGCGCAGAATGGGGGAGTCGTCGTTGAGTAGGCGTGCCTCCTCAATGTTTTCGCGCCAGAGGCGTGTGTGTGTGCTCTTTCCCGTTCCTGACTCTCCCAAAAAGAGCGCTGCATGACCGTTGTATGCTATGGCTGAGGAGTGGATGGCGATGCCTCGAAGTGGCGCTATAACAATGCCAAACATCACCCAAAGTCCAAAGCGAAGGATTGAAATATCAATCTTGTCGCGTAACGCTATATAGCACTCTATGTGGTTGTTATGAGTATCTATATTAAAAAGTGCTTTATTACCATTATCGCGGCGAGTGGCGGTATAGACGTAGCTATTTGCAGCGCGCATAAAGCAACCATCGCTATCTGTTTCGCTGAGGTGTGACGTCGCTATAACCTCGCTATCAATGGTTGGAACGTCTCCATCGATTATAGAGATTGTCGCTGTGACTGGCGCTATGTCGCACTCCACGGCAAAGGGCTTGAATCCATTTAGACCCAATTCCACCAAGTCGCGGTCGGAGCGCAGGCATACATCTGCAATTATGTAGTCGTATCCTCTCATTCTCCAAGTGTTATTATTCTATCGCAGTAGTCGAGTGAGCTGTCGCGGTGGGCGATAACCGCAATGGTGAGTGCTCTATTTTCTCTCGAGAGGCGCTCGATGGCGCGGTTGATATTCTGTTCGGTGGCGTTGTCGAGTGAGGATGTCGCCTCATCGAAGAGAAGTATGTCGCAGCCTTTATAGAGTGCGCGTGCTATGCCTATGCGCTGGCGCTGACCACCCGATAGGCGTGATCCCTGCTCGCCAATACGAGTCTCAATACCATATTCTAAACCCTCTATAAACTCCTTTAGGTCTGCGAGCTTAATTGCCTCGTTCAGACGCTTGTAGTCGATATTATCTACTGTGTGTCCGAATGCGATGTTTTCGGCTATTGTACCCTCGGAGATAAAGACTGACTGTGAGACATAACCGACGCTATTTTGCCATTTGCGGATGTTGTTGTCGGTGAGTTCTATGCCGTCAACATATATACCACCCGATGTAGGGCGATAGAGTCCAAGTATAAGGTTGAAAAGCGTTGTTTTGCCAATGCCCGATGTGCCCTGAATGCCTATGCGTTCACCGCGTTTGATGGTGAGTGAAAGGTTGTTAATGGTGGCTGATTGCGCATCATTAAACTTGAAGCTTACATTGCGCAACTCTATATTATCGTTGAAGTTAAGTCGCTCCACCTCATGTGCTAGAGAGGTGTGTTCACACTCTGTTGCATCACTCATTGTATCGATGGTATAGAGGTTGTAACGTATGGTGCTCCAGCTCGACATGATGCCTCTGATTGAGGGTACGAGGCGCATGGCGGCGACAGCGAAGATGCCGAACATGATGCCCGTATTCTCACCGCTCTGTCCAAGACTCAAAACCACAAGTGCTGCAAGTCCCACAGCGACACCCACCTCGGTAAAGATTTGAGGCAGCATGCCTATAGTCGCGTTGCGTTTACGCAGCTTAACAACGTCGTTGATAGTAGTCTCAAAACGATTGAACATCAATGGAAAAACGCCTCCTATCTCAATATCTGCATAGCCTCTGAAACTCTCGGCTACGATGCGGCTTTTGAGGCGTTGTGCTGTATTCTCCAGTTCGCCAATATCGTGTAAACGGCGGCGCATGATAAGATAAAATCCAATGATAATGGGTAGGAACAGCGCAGTTGCCATGAGCGCTGCGGTAGGCGTATACCATGCTATTGCACCCATGATAAGCGTAAATAGGAGCGCTTCGCTGAAGATCGTTATGAGAGGCTTTATAACGCCAACTACAAACATAAGGCTTACAACATTGACGTTGCGAGTCAAAACTGCTGAGTTGTTGCTCTTAATGAAGCCAAAACCTCGATTATGGTAGCTGAGGTAGAGGCTCTCGGATAGGTGTTTATATAGCCCGTAGATGTAGTTGCGTTCGGTGCGGTATAGAAGCAATGTCGCAACGTTCTTGAGGAGGATAATGCCAACCATAGCTATGCAAACCATAATGACAAAGCGTGAGTAACTGTCGGGGGTAAGCATTGCGTAGAGCTTAGCCAGATAAGGGTTGGTATCCATGGCGCTGCGGTCGAGAATGAGTATCAGGATGGGAATGAGTGTTGCCACGCCCACGAAGTTGAGTAGTGCACGCACAAAGATTGTCACAGCAACCCAAATGGTGCGGCGACGGAAGCTCTGCGGTATAATACTCCAAAGTCTCTTCATGGTCTGTTATCTCTCAACTCGCTCAACAATTCCGAGGTTGATATACCAGATGTAACCCTCGATTGCTGAGTAGCAATCCATCTCATCCAATAGTTTAATATACTCCTTCATCTTCTTGTGATACTGCTTGTTAGTCTTATCGCCAAACTTGTAGTCCACAACGACTGCGCGACCATCTTTGATCATCACACGGTCAGGGCGCTGGGTCTTACCCTTGCGCAAGATGTTGGCTTCGTGCTTGATATCCTCCCACTCGCCACTAAACCATGCAGAGATGGTGTCGTGCTGCATCGCCTCTTCGATCTTTGTGCGAAGCTCCTCCGCCTCGATGGGTGCTATGAGGCTGTTGCTTTGCATCTTGTCGATGGCACGATATAGGTCCTCGATGGTGTTAGCACCCTCGAATACCTTGTGTAACTTGATGCCCTTGTCGCACGATGTGGTACCAGGTGTCATACCCTCCTCGACATAGCGGCGCATAGGGTAGTGAACAGCAACGTCGGGTGCGTGCGTGGGGTAGCTCTCGAGGAGTATGCTGTTTGATGAGCTATCATCAGCTTTTGGCGTAAAGTGCTCGATTGCCTTGCCATAGGTGTATGTCTGATACACTATCTTATTATCCATGTTGCGCATAGGTGGCTCAGCTACCATCTCGGGCATATTCGCCATGGCTCTCTTTGTCAAACCGGCAACAGTTCCAAACGGGTTGGCTTTTGAATTCTTGACATTGAGTGAACTTGGAACATAGATATATAACTCCTTCTTGGCACGTGTAACAGCAACATAGAGTAGGTTGATGCCGTCGACATGGCTCATGATTTGCTCCTTCCAATACTCCTCCGCAAAGGCCGAGTTCTCCATCATGGAGTTGTAGGTGACGGGGAATTCGCCAATCTGTGCCGCCTGGCTATTGTCCTCGTTTGCCTTGGCCCAGATAATGGGTGGATTATTTGAACTTGGAGTCATGCTCCATGAACACTCAGGGATAATAACCACGTCACGCTCAAGACCTTTTGCCTTGTGAATTGTAGTAATTTCTATGGTGTCATCGGTCTTTTCTACGCTGAGTGTCTCCTTGTGTCCGCGCTCATCCCACCATGCGAGGTAGTGCTGGATGTCGGCGATATTGTTGCTTGTGAAGGACAATATCTGCTCGTGCATAGCTTGTATATGGGCGATGTGGTTGCGGTTGGTGTGAAGATTGAAGTGTTCGACAATAAGCTCAAATGCCTCCAATGCCGAGAGATGGGCAATCTTGCCCAATAGCTCCAACTCCTCCTCGCTAAGTTTTGCGCCGTAGTCGTGATTTGGTAGATAGCCATTGTATATGCCACGCTCAATATTATCGGATGGGTCGATGGCGAGACGCATCACAGAGATTATGAATTTGATGACGTCGCACGATTCAATGGTTAGTGAATCTGCTGTAAGGATGTTGAATACAACCTTTTTATCCTTCGCATCATCAACGGTTTCATTATGTTTGATTATCTCGTTCTTATAATCATATAGCGCTGATACGACTCTTTTGCCATCTGATTTGCTACGCACAAGGACAAGGATATCCTTATAGCGGTAACCACGATCTATGGCACTCTTAATTGCTTCGATGAATGGCGCATCGATTAGCTTAGCGTCGTAGAGACTTACCTTTGCAATACCGTAGTCGCTTAAGAGGTGTGCCTCCTGCTCACATTCTGTGTAGGCAGTGTTGACAACATCATAAAGTTTCTCTTTAGTTGACTCGCTTATCTTCTTCTCTTTTAGCCTCTCATCTAAGAGATTGTTGATGTAATTGTTGTCATCGGTTACAACATTGCGAATGAACTTGTTGTTGAACTCGATGATATTTTTCAAGCTTCGGCGGTTGGTTTTGAGTGGCTCAACCTCGGGGCTATACTGCTTCAAATCCTCGATTACATCAGTATTGAGCAGACGCCAGTCGCCACCACGCCAGCGGTAGATGGACTGTTTGATGTCACCCACGATAAATACAGATGCATCGGTGGTCGAAGAGAGTGCCTCTTCAAGCAATGGGCGTATATTGCGCCACTCGCGAGTAGAGGTGTCCTGAAACTCATCAATCATGTAGCGGTCATAGCGACTACCTACCTTCTCGTAGATGAATGGTGCGTTGCTCTCATCGATAAACTCGGCGAGTAGCTCCTTGGTCTTATCCAAAACCATGATACCCTCCGTCTTACAGATGTCATCTATACTGTTGTATAGGTCGCTAAGGAGTGCAAAGCTATGGTGCTTGTCACGAATAATCTTTGTTGTGTTTAGATTCTCGATATTTTCGGTGTATAGCTTGCAAATCTTCTCCAACTTCACGCGGAGTACCCTGGCCGCGTTTATAACATTGATGTCTTTCTCATCTTTTTTATACCAATATGTGACGTCTTGTACAGCATTAATTATGGCAGTGGTAATAATATCCTTTTTGAATTTGCCTGAGGCAAACTCTTTGAAGCATGTGATGAAGGTGGGGTTGCCACCCTTGAAGTTCGAAGCGTTGAGCTTTCTCTTGTCAAGGTATTCTACGCCCCTCTTGGCCAAACTCTTAATGCGCTTGATCTTGTCGTTGTTTCCTTTAACGAGTGCTTTTACGATAGTGCTCAATTCATTCTTGTTAATGCTTGAGCTAATACGCTTAGCTACACCATCTTTGAAGAGTTCTTCTCCCAAGATATTGAGGTCGCGGCGGATATCCCATCTGTCACCCTCTTCGAGTCGCTCCTCGGCATACTCCATAAGCAACTTCTTGATGTCGGCATACTCCTCATTGGTGATATTCTCGATGAGGTTGTCGACACTGCGCTCCAGGATAAGTCCCGTGTCAAGCTCGATGTTGTAGTCGAGGTCGAGACTTAGTTCGTTGATAAAGGCGTGCAATATGCGCTGGAAGAAACTGTCAATAGTGAGCACCGCAAAGCGAGAGTAGTCGTGCAAAATCTCAGTACGCGCCTTTAGAGCCTTGGCGCGGATTAGAGACTCGCTGAAGCCTGTTCGTGTCATAATCTCCTCGAGATAGGCGCTCTCATCGCCCGATGCGAGGTGGTTGAGCTCGTTGATGATACGAGACTTCATCTCCTCTGTCGCCTTGTTGGTGAAGGTTATGGCGAGGATGTTGCGATAGCACTCGGGGTGCTCCAAAACTTCGCATATATATTTAAGCACGAGACGGAATGTCTTGCCCGCACCAGCGCTTGCGCTTAGTATGTGTGTTCGTTTTCTCGTTTGCATATTTTCTTGTAGTCGCAATTGGTACATGAATTGGTGTCTGTAGACTGCTTGAAGGGGATTTCGGGGTCGAACATTTCATCAAGCAATGCTTTAAGTTGCTCTTCGAACTCTTTGGCAATCATGCTGTACGAGTTGATTACGGTAGGCTCTGCAGACTTCATCATGGTGATTAAAGGAGAGTATTCGTCCGAGTCCTTGCCTTTAATCATGCGCGAGGCGTAGAAGAGCGAAGGTGTGCTCTCATAACCATTGTCCTTGGTCGTAAACATCGAGTAGAGGAATGTCTGTATGATGTTCGAGACGCGCTGCTTATCACTACCCTTGAAGAGTGCTTCGATGCTATCAAACTCCAAGTGGGGTTTGTAGCCACTCTTGTAGTCAATAATCTGCCGCGAGCCATTCTCGAGTATGTCGATGCGGTCGGCGATACCTGAGAATTTGACGCTAAGACCCGATGAGATGGGGAAGCGGTGAGATATATCTTCTTCGAGATGTTTTACCGTGTAACCACTACGAGAGGCATCGTAGCGGAGAATACCATCTCGTATGTACTTGACAATAATATCGCGCACAAGTAGTGTGTCGCCAGAATAGTCGGCGGTAGTGACCTTAGCCTTATTAAAGAGCATTTCGCCGATATTATTATCCACGATGGGCTCAATAATCTCGTTTTTGCGTAGCTTCTCAATCTCAGCACCAGGGTTTTTAGTGCCAACAATGTTGTTGTTTTTGTAGAGATCTTCAACCGACTTGTGTAGAATTCTACCAATGGTTAAAGCGTCCATTTTATCGGTAAGCTCCTGACGAGAGTGAAGCTTTGCAATAGAGTGGAAGTAAAATTTCAAAGGACACTGTACATAGCGGAACAGTGCTGTGGGAGAGAGTGTTGGCTTCTCATTATTGTCGGTGTACTGCATTAGTGCCTCCATCTCCTTCTCGCCCTTGGGGATCTCGATGCTGGTCTTGTCCTCGATGCAGAGGTCTACACCCAAGGCGTTCTTCTGGATGGTGTAACCCGACTCGAAATCCAATTGGTAGATATAGCGGCTGCACTCACCCGTACTCTTCTTATCGGCACGCGAGCAGTAGAGCATATTGACACGCTCGGCACGCTGCAATAGACGGTAGAAGTAGTAGGCGTACATTGCTTCATGATGCTCTGGAGTGGGCATATCGTAGGCAAAGCGGAGGTTGTAGGGTATGAACGACGCCTTGTCGGTGTGGTTGCCAGGGAAGTTGGCATCGGTCATGGATAGTATGATGACGTTCTTGAAGTCAACGTTTCGTGTCTCGAGAATTCCGAGCACCTGAATACCCTCGAGAGGCTCGCCCTCATAGGGTATAGAGATAGTCTGCAGGTGGCGGCGTAGGAGCGATGTGAAAATGTCGGTGGGGATCTCGATATCACACTGCTCGGCAGAGTGTGTGAGCTTGATTATCTCCTCCTTGGCGATGCGCAGATGCTCGATGTTGATAAACTCCTTGTTGCTGCGCTTTGCGGGCTTTTCCTCCACCTCGCTGACCTTTGTCATAATGTTGTTGAGCGCCTCTATAATGTAGTTGCTCAACTCCTTCCAATCGTTTACCTTAACGAAGAGTTGATGTGGTAGGTTGTATTCGTTGAAGAACGATTTCTCGATATTGATAATGTGCTTGTCGAATATATCCTTGGTGCAACGTTTGGCATCCGTAGCGTAGATGTCGACAATAAAAGGGTGCGAGAGCATCCATGTCACATCCTTGTGATAGAAGAGTGCTGTGCTCTCCTTTGGGCGGCTGTGTGCCTGGAGTGATATGAGTGCCTCGATGAAGGAGTAGACAAGCGAGTTCTTGAGTGGATAACCCATGGTCACGTTCACCTTGTCAATGCTCTTGGGAAGCGAGTGGAGAAGGGGTGTGAGAAGGTTCTCATCTGTAAGTACGATGGCTGTCTGCTTGTTGAGCTCCTCCTTAGGTATTGAGTTAAGTATCGTTGGCAAGTGCTTGACCTGTGCGATGTTGGACACACAGGCTGTGGTGACAAACTGCTTCTTTATCTTTGTGAAGTTATCGTGAGAGAGAGATTCGGGGCTTGGAAACTCCTTGATGTTGTTGCGGAGAAACATTCCCGCCTCGTGGTTCTCAATCTTGTGGTTCGAGACGTAATAGTTGTCGTAGTCCCAGTAGAACTCTGCGCCATGCTCGCTCTTTGAGAGGTAGTCGAAGAGTATCTGTTCGCTCTTTGAGAGGGCATTGAAGCCCGCAATGACATAGTGTTTGGGCTCGATGTCGACTTCCTGCTTGTTGATGATAAGCTCTGCTGTGGTGCGGTAGATGAGGCCTGGGTAGCCTATGCCGAGCTCTATGAGACGCTCACGGTAGCGCTTGTAGATGCGGGGTAGTGCCTTCCACACCTCAAGGAATCGCTGCTTCTGCTGGCTGAGGCTCTCGCCAGAGTAGACGCTGCTCCAGAACTTGATGATTCTCTCCTGCTTGGGGCTGAGGTACGAGAGGTCGGCATCAAGAACTTTGAGGTCGGTGATGTTCGTGAGCAGGGCGTCGGCGTCGACCATGTACTTGTCAATCATGTCGAAGTCGGTAATGAGCATGTCGCCCCAATGGTAGAAGTGGTCAAACTTCTCGTTGGGGAAGTTATCCTTGTCGGAGTAGATCTTGTACAACTCGCTAATAAGGCGTATGCGCTCACCGTGCTGCAAGCCCGAAGCACGTGACATCACCTCATCGATAGAGGTGTAGTGAGGCTGCCATGTCGTGGTCTTGGTAATCTCCTCGATGGCGTCGTTAAAGAAAGCACGAGCTCGTAGTGAAGGAAACATCACCACGAGTTTCGAGAGATCGTTAGAATTAGCGTCTAGGAGCCTTTGTGCAAGCTCCTGAAGGAATGTAGACATAATATAATGGGACTAAAGTAGTTTAATTTCGCCTCCGAAGAGTGTAATTTCTGAACGCAAAATAACGGGCTCGGTGCAGTAGAGAATTCTGCCACCTGTGGAGGTCTTTGCCTCGAGGCGCTCGGTGGCGTTGACCTTAACCATAGCGTTGTGTGCCGAAAAGACAACCGTAGATACCGTATTTAGCTTAGCGGCGTTGTAGTCCGCGGTAGAGATGTCAATAGTTTGGTAGCGCGCATCACCCGTGAGAACGATGCAGCACTTGCCCGATGCGCAGACCTTGATGTCGAGGGTATTGACGTCGGCTGTGAGGTGCGAGTCGTTAGAGATATAGAGGTCAAGGAGTTGTGAGTTGAGCGTGCCCTCCACCGTAGCATCTGCCTTTGAGATTGAGATGTCGGTGAGTTCGTTGAAGTAGACCTCCACCTCGGTTACGCTCTCGCGCTTTGGGTCGCTGCGCTCCTCAATCTTGAGCACACCATTGCCCTTCTTCTGTACCTCGAACGCAAACTTTGAGGTGTAGACACCCTTGGTATCGTAGATGATGTAAGGTGCTTCGCTCTTACCTATCTTGATGAGCTTGAGTTTGATGGGTGCGTTTACGTCAATGCTGTCGAAGGATGCGAGGTTCTCTCTGATGGGGGCAGGGGCGGGTGCTTGAGCAACCTGCGTCTCCTGAGCCATTAGTGCAGAGATTGAGAACAATGCGAATATAGATAGTAGAAACCTCTTCATAGTGTTGTTGGTTTTAGGAATTACAAATCCAAAATTAAATAAAAAATGGCAATCCACCAAAGAATTGCCACAATTTTATCCTTTAGGATAATAAGATTGGGGTAGAATGCCCCTTTTTCCCTATCTATAGCTCGATTTTGACGTAGGCAGCGCCGCTACGCTCGGCAGCCTCTAGTCCCATTGTCGAGTCCTCGAAGATAATGGTTTCGCGGGGTGTTGCACCAGCACGCTCCATTGCCTGAAGGAAGCATTCGGGATTGGGCTTGGGGAGTGTTACGTCATCGCCCGATATGATGCCATCGACGCCGTCGGTAATGTTCAAGTGACGCATTACGTTGGTGATGTTATCTATATGACCTGTAGATACTATCCACACCCTAGTTCCCATGCGTCGCATCATCTGACACCACTCCCAAAGTGGGGTGTTTAGGCGTACGCTATCGAAGTGGTTGGGGTATATCTCAACCTTGCGGCGGCGGAGTCTGCGGGCTGCTTCATCGCACTCTATGCCTACATCGCGCAAGAACTCGCGGCAACGCATGCCGAAGTATTTGGCGTTGTACTGCTCCAAGGTTATGTGTATGCCGACCTCGCGAAGAGTCTCAATGTAGGCCTCGCCATTTGCCCTTTTTGTGTCGGCTAATGTGCCGTCGAAGTCGAGTAGAATTAACTTTATGTTAGACATCTTAATCGAATGATTGCATGCTTGATAGAGCAATGCGTATTATACGTTGATACTCCTCGGCATTGAGCTCAAGGAAGAAGTAGTGAACGGGGTCTACGCGCGTGCCATTGAAGATGACCTCGTAGTGTAAATGGGGCGCGAATGAGAGACCGCTATTGCCCGACATGGCGATGATGTCGCCTCGCTTAACCTTCTGACCCTTCTTTACGCGTATATCCAAGAGGTGGCTGTATGAGGTTTGGTAGCCATTTCCGTGGTCTATAGTGATGGCTTTACCGTGTGTAGTGTTCTTCTCTGAGAGCGACTTTACAACGCCGTCTGCGGTGGCGAAAACTGCCGTTCCCTCGGGTATTAGGTAGTCGACGCCATGGTGCTCACGCATAGCACGATGGAATGGGTTAATTAGAGGCTTTTTACCCGCTGCGAGGAGCGTCAACTGGCGATTGTTGACAGGTTGAATTGCGGGGATGCAATCGATTGATAGTGATGTGGTTTCGTAGGCGTACATCATATCCTCGTATGAGCGAGTGAGTGCATCGTTATCTCTCTCAGCACTTTGCGTCTTTTTATTTAACTCCATTAAGAGCTCATCGTTGTCCATGTCCATAAGGCTCTCGTGTAGAGCGATGCGCTCCTGGTCGTTGTCGATGGTGAGGTCGTAGGGATTAGACTCGAAGAGCTTGCGGAAGACATTCTCATCGCGCTTGATGACATTATCCATTACTTCAGTTAACTCCTCGTAACGCTCTGTCATCTTGTCGTATTCGGTACGCAGTTCGTCAGTTGAGTGGCGTAGCTCATGCTCGCGAGGCATATCGATAAAGAGCAGAAGAATGAAGCACGCCGTGATCATCGCCACCCATATAAGAAGGTGTACGGTGAAGACCAGAAGGCGGTTGTTCTGCTCCCATAATGTGATTAATATGTTCTTTATATTTCTCATTGTATCAGTTCTTTGCAGTTGACGCCTCAATCTGGTTCATAAGCTCGATATATGACTCGGGTGACATCTCTTTGTTGAAGTAGTGGATGGGGTTGACGGTGTTGTCGCGGAAGCGCACCTCGTAGTGGAGGTGTGAGCCTTCGGATACGCCAGTATTACCCACCTCGCCAATCACCTGACCACGTGTCACGCTATCGCCCTCCTTGACATACATCTTCGAGAGGTGGCCATAGCGGGTCTTGTAGCCGAAGCCGTGGTTGAGCTCCACGAGGTTGCCGTAGCCCGTTCTCCAGCGTGCCTGCTTAACAACTGCGTTGCCCGTAGCGTATACGGGAGTACCCTTGGGTGCTGCGAGGTCTACGCCCTCATGCTTGCGCCATGTGCCGTAGCGAGGGTGTTTGCGCATGCCATAGAGGCTGCTCACGCTGCGGAGCTTTGTGCGGTCGATAGGCCAGATGGCGGGAATGACCGTTGAAAACTCCTCCTTGTGCGTTGCCATCTCCTGGGTGTCGTCCAACGAGATTGAGGCGTAGTATATGGCACGAGTGAGGCGGTCGAGACTGCGCCAGCTCTCCTCGATGAGAGTGGAGTAGTCGTTACCCTGGTATTGTGCATATTTCTCATCCTTATAGTCGGAGTAGACGCGCAGGATGTCGGGGTCACCTATGGTGTCGACACCGAGAAGTGGTCTATAGACATAGTGGTCGCGGTGTTTGATATCCTCGAGAATCTGCTCTGAGGCGGCGATTTTCTCCTGTAGGATGACATATTCTCGTTCGAGGCGATGGTTGTCGCGTCGTATCTTTGCCATCTTTGGAGTGTCGGTATATGAGGATATGATAAGGTTGGTGACAACGGCAATAACGAGGGCTACGACCATGCGCAACGCCATGCGATAGCCTCGTGGCCAGCGCTTTATCGAGTCGATGAGAGTGACAAGTCGATTGATGCCCATGATAAAAAGTAAAAAATATTAAAAAATCTCTCGTTTAACGATGCAAAATTAAAGTAAATTGTGTAATTTTGCAACCGCGTATAAAAATAGGTATAAAATAATTTCAAAATATATGGATTCTAATAAAGCAAGACAGGCGTTTCTGGATTTCTTCAGAACAAAGGAGCACGAGATTGTAGCTTCTGCTCCCATGGTCGTTAAGAACGACCCAACATTGATGTTTACGAATGCGGGTATGAACCAGTTCAAGGATATCTTCCTTGGTAACACACCCCGCAAGTTCCCCCGCGTGGCAGATACTCAGAAGTGTTTGCGTGTAT
>JAFZGE010000103.1 GCA_017555545.1 Alistipes sp. | reverse complement strand
TCACCATCGATAGACTTGATAGCATCACACAAGATGCCGAAGTAGATATTGAACTCATTACGGCTAAAGCCAAGCATATCAGCATAATCGGGAGTGATGTTATCGTTAAGCATCTTAGATACCATCTCGCCATTTACACCAAGGTTAAGCACCGCCAAGACATCATCATCGATATATGCAAGGTGGTTGTTCGACACCTTACGATCGGGCTTATACTCGCTCTTTACGCCATCCATAGACAACTCCGCAACTACGCGACCAGCCTTGAACGAAAGACCGAGTGTTGCACGCGCATCCTTCTCGAGCTGCTTCTGAAGCTCTTTGTATGTCTCGAGTTCTCCCTCCATCTGACCAATCTCATACATTAGCCACTCATACTCCCACTCCTCAATCTCAACATCGAGTTCCTCATAAGCCTCATCAATGTCACACTGCACTCTAAAGCTCTGCAATGCGAGCACCTCATCAGCATTGAGACTCACAGCACAATCATATTTTTCGTATGCCGAGAGGTCTGCCTCGGGACGCTCGAGAGCGCGCTTAATAACAGACTCCGCATCCTCCAAATACTCCTCCGAAGCGACAGCAACGAAGCGCTTAGTATTGTAAGCGCAGTACAACTCTTCCTCTAAGGTAAACTTACGAAGGTCGCCATCCTTAACAACCTCGATATCCTCACCAGAGAGTTCCGACATGTACTCAACAAAGCGATCTACAGCCTTTGCATCAGCAACCTTTGCCACGAGCACAAGCCCCTCTGCTTCAAACTCGGCATCCTTAATATCATAGTAACCATAGACTGGAGTTTTAGTATCCAAACCAGATACGCTGAGGTTGGCGAGCAACTTCGCTGTATAATCAGTCCACTCAGGGTTGTCACACTCTGCAGTTAGCACGGTTGCCAAAAGGCTGCGGTTGCCATCGGTCAAAATCTCGTTGATAGCACTCTTATTACCAAGCTGGGCGAGGTCTACATACAAAACAACCGTGTCATCGAGCACAACCTTTGTCTCCTTAGCCTTATCTTCTGTTGAGCAGGACACAATAACACCACTTACACACAGCACTACAGCTGCCAAAATCGCAAATAAACTTCTTCTTTTCATACGATATATTTCTTAATTTTTCTTCACTACACGAGTCCACCATGCGGTGTGACCGAAATATTCATACAAAGGTAGTAATATTTTTCGAACAAAGAGGTTTCAAACTCTAAAATCTATCTTCGATAGGCAACTATACTTATTGGTTATTTCAAAAAAAGAGCGTAAATTTGCGCGATTAATAATTATGTTTTGAGTGGCAAACGAATAAACACAAACCAAGATATGGAAAACTTTAAGCCCACAAAGTACAAGATGACCTGTGTAGCAACAGGTCGCGAGTTCGATGACACAGGTTGGATTTTGGATGACGCGGAGTACAAGGCACCATCTTTGGTACGCGCAAACTACGCCGCCAAGAAGCTCGAGGTTAAGCCCGAGAGCTATGGTCTCTACAAGTTCTGCGACTGGCTCCCCGTAAAGCGCATGTTGCAGGGTTCATCAGCACCCGTAACATTCAAGAGCGAGGGCCTCGCAAAGCACCTCGGTCTTGAGAACCTCTGGATTACACTCAGCGGCTATGCCCCCAAGCACGGCGTACGCATGTCAACTTGTTCGTTCAAGGAGACTGAAGCATACAGCGTATGTGGTCGCATCGATGAGAACGAGAACCGCGTATTGGTTGTATCATCTGCGGGTAACACAGCACGCGCCTTTGCCAAGGTATGCTCTGAGAACAACATCAAGTTGTTGCTCTGCGTGCCCCACGACAACCTTAGTGCCTTGTGGTTTACCGAGCCTTTGAACGACTGCGTGAAGCTTATAGCATGTGAGAAGGGTGGCGACTACTTCGACGCTATCAACCTCTCGCTCTACGCCCTCAAGTCATCAAAGTGCTATGCCGAGGGTGGCGCAAAGAACATCGCACGCCGCGATGGCATGGGCACAACAGTACTCTCAGCAGCGACCACCATTGGTCGCATTCCAGACTACTACTTCCAGGCCGTAGGCAGCGGCACAGGTGCTATCGCAGCATGGGAGGCAAACCTTCGCCTAATTGAGGATGGCAGCTATGGCAACAACCTCATGAAGCTTATCGTATCGCAGAATGCACCCTTCGTGCCCATGTACGACGCATGGCGCCACGAGTCACGCGAGATGTTGCCCTACGACGTAAAGAAGGCACGCCGCGATGCGGAGCTCATCGACGCTAAGGTACTCTCAAACCGCAAGCCCCCTTACGCAATCGCGGGTGGTCTCTACGATGCTTTGAAGGCTACAGATGGCAACATCATGGTTGCTACAAACGCTCAGTCGAAGCGCGCATGCAAGCTCTTCAAGGAACTCGAGGGCATCGACATCAACCCCGCAGCGGGCGTTGCAACAGCGTCGCTCATCAAGATGGTCGAGGCTGGCGAGATTAAGAAGGATGCGTGCATCATGCTCAACATCACTGGTGCGGGCGAGGAGGCAGCAAAGAAGGGTCGCGAGATGTGGTATCTCAAGCCCAGTAAGGTATTCCCTCTCACAGCAACCATCGACGAGGTGGTAGAATACGTTGAGACACTCTTCTAAACTATTGAAACTATGCTATATCCAATAAAATTTAAGCCCCGTATCAAGGAGCGTATCTGGGGCGGTCAGGCGATACTTAAGAAGAAGGGTAGCGCCGCTTCACGCCTTGCAAAGGATAAACTCTATGGCGAGAGCTGGGATTTGTCATCTGTAAAGGGTGATGTATCTGTCGTGGCAAACGGCATGCTCAAGGGCAACAACCTCAATGAGATTATCGAGGTCTACATGGGCGAGCTTATCGGCGAGGAGAACTTCGAGCGCTATGGCGAGGAGTTTCCCCTCTTGATCAAGTATCTTGACTGCAACGACAAGCTCTCTGTTCAGGTGCATCCCAACGATGAGTTGGCCATGGAGCGCCACGACAGCTTTGGCAAGACAGAGGCGTGGTATGTTGTAGACTGCAAGCCAGGCGCAGCAATCTACCTCGGTTTCAAGGATCTCAACATCACACGCGAGGAGTATATCGCAGCAGTTGCGGAGTCGCGCCTCGAGCCACTTCTCAACCGTGTAGAGGTACACCCTGGTGATGTATTCTTCATCCCCGCAGGTACAGTACACGCACTAGGCGCAGGCCTTGAGGTAGTGGAGGTGCAGCAGACATCCGACGTAACATACCGCATCTACGACTGGGATCGAGTTGATGCCCAGGGTAAGGGTCGCGAGTTGCACACGGCATTGGCAGTTGACGCCATCGACTTTGAGTCAGATGCAGAGTTGCTCCACCGCCACTATGATCTCACTTCAGGTGGCGAGGCAAAAGTCATTGAGTCTCCATACTTTACGATGGTGATGCACGATGTTGCAGGCGAGAAGGAACTCGACCGCGCAATGATCGACTCGTTCGTTATCTACATCGCTATTAAGGGCGACATGAACATCATCGCCGATGGCGTTGCAGAGACCCTCAAGGAGGGCGAGGTAGTACTCATCCCCGCTGAGATGGGCGATATCCGCATCGAGGGTACTGGTCGCGTAATGGAGGTTTACATTGGTAAATAAGTAGGGTAGTAGGGTAGTATGGTACCACAGATAGCAATCATATCGGCAAATACGCTGGAGGCAATGACACTTCGTAGCCTCCTCTCGGACATTACGCCGGGTATCGATGTTGTCTGCTACCATAATGTCGAGGAGTTCAATGCCGCAGCACCTGTTGTTGCGCACCTCTTTGTCTCAGCGAAGGTCATCTTTGCGAATATGGAGATGTTCCGTCCCATGCTTAAGCGCACGATGGTAATCACCGAGGGCGACAACACGCCATTCACCCAGTCGGGCATGCGCACTATCGACGCCACAGCTTCGGAGTCGGCCATAGTACGCCAGATTCTCCATATCCACCAGGCGGGACACCCCTCGGGACGTCATCCACACGAGATGCAGCATGGTGGTGGGGTAGTGAGCGAGAGCACACATGAGGCATCGCCACTTTCGCAGCGCGAGAAGGAGGTGTTGGCGCTACTTGTAAAGGGATATATCAACAAGGAGATTGCCGACAAGCTCAACATATCGCTTACGACGGCTATCTTCCACCGCAACAACATCTCCGAGAAGCTCAAGACGCGCTCATTGGGTCGCTTGACAATCTACGCTGTATTGAACAACATTGTCTCGTTGTCAGAGATTTAGACCACGACATCTACAAAACAAATTGAGGGGTTATCCGCATCGGATAGCCCCTCATACTTTATATAGGTTAACCACGACTAGTAGATAGCTCCAACCTCACTACGCTTATCCATCATTGTGTAGTCACCCTCATATGTTACGACATACAAATCTGTATCGCCCTCGAAGATTACCTCAAGCTTAATCATGTCATCAGTAACGGTAAGTGTACCCTCAGCATACGACTTCTCATCAACCTGATAGCCCGTTGCATCATACTCCTTGTAGACACTGTACGACTCAAGGAATGTACCAGCCTTACCATCGTTATCGGGGTTGAATGTGTAGACACCATTAGGTACGCGGATGTTATTGTAGTCTGCGGGGCGCTCCTCAGCATAGATATCGAGGAAGAACTTTGTACCAGCAGCATAGAACGAACCCTGCGCATCGTAATCGCTAGATGACAACACGAGGTAGTAGTTGTAGTTGATGTTTGCGTAATCGCCAAAGTAGTGGCCGAGAGCATACTCTGCAGTAAGAGCAATCTCATTAGGACGCGCCTTACCCGCCTGAGTGAAGCTGATATTCTTAGTGTAGCCATTGTATGAGATTGTCACAACACCCTGGCGCACATCGTATGATGCGTTAGCCTCTACCTTGTAGCCAATCTTACCCATCTGACTGTAGTCGAACGAGCCAATCCACTCTACGTCAGCTGTAGCCTCGATTGTTGCGCCCTCCACGGGGTTAACAAGCTCGTACTGGATAATACCCATAGTACTACCGGCACCAACGCTAATCTCGGTCTTTGACTTAATCTCGAATGTTGGAGTAGCATCGTCACCATTCTCAACAGGCTCACACGCTGCAAATAGTGTAGCCACAATACCACAAAGAGCAAAAAACTTTTTCATTTTCGTTGTATCAATAAGTTTAGTTTATGTTTCTGGCGCAAAGATAGCGTTTTTTGTCGTATATTTGTTGAAAATTATGCAGTAATGATTCAACTTTTGTTCTATATACTCCTCGCCACAACACCCATGCAGTCACCAGAGAATTTCAATGCGATGATGCAGGAGTACAACCTGGTGAATATTCAGGAGTTAGATGGCGACATACTCGTTGATTTGAAGTACTCGACAACAGACAATTTTGTAGGCGTGGATATGTATGGTGAGTTGGAAGATGCCTATTTTGAACGCAATTTCGCTCTAAAAGTGCTTGAGGCTCAGCGAATTCTAAGAGAGCGTCACCCCGAATACACACTCCTCATCTACGATGCTGCGCGCCCAATCAGCGTGCAACGTGCTATGCGCAAGGTTGTTGTAGGTACCGAGTTTGAGAACTTTGTAGCTGACGGAACACGCGGAGGACGCCACAACTATGGCGTTGCGGTGGATCTGACCATTGCCACACTCGACGGCAAACCTTTGGATATGGGTGTAGGGTTTGATAACCTCACAGAGGCCGCATCCGTGAAGGGCACACCCGATAGTTCCGACCCAGCGACACGTAGCGTAAAGGTATATCGCGACTATATCCACGGACTTGCTAAGCGCGGCATTATCAGCTATGAAGCAGCCGAGAACCGTATTCTTCTAATCGAGGTAATGCACGAGGCGGGATTATATCCTTATCGCCGTGAATGGTGGCACTTCGAGGAGATCATATCAATCTCTGCCACACGCACAAAATACCAACTTCTTGATTTTTAGTGTAGTGTAACGTCTAAAATATCACAAGGAAGAGCTCCTTCGCAATATAATAGAATAGGTATAGGCCCACGATAAGTTTAATACCCGTGCTTGCAAAGAATGCGAGCATTGAGCCCAAGCCGACCACAAGTGCCTGAGTAAACTTTATCTTACGACCGATAATCTCGCCAACTACGGCGCCGATGAACGGACTGAGAAGGATTCCCCAAAAACCGTAGAATAGACCGATAATCATACCGATTGTTGCACCCCAAATGCCGTACTTAGTGCCGCCAAACAGCTTACTGAAATAGCCTGGTAGGAAGTAATCGAGAATCATCACGATGATTGTCACAAAGAAACAGATGATTAGCTGAAGCAAAGATATTGTTGAATCATCGTTAAAATATACGCACACAAGTCCGATATAAGAGATAAGCGTTCCAGGCAGACCCGTAATGAATACTCCAGCAAGTCCAACAAGACCCAACAAGAGGGCTATAATTGATAGAAATAGATCCATAATATATTTTTCAGTTCGTTTTCACAAGCAAAAGTACACAAACTTTTCTGTATTACCAAATTTATACACATGGCGTAATATTTACATTATGTTAAGCTAAGTAAGGATGGGAGATTAGTGCTGCTGGCATCCGAGCTTATGTAAATATGAAAATGGTCTACTGCTTAGCGCATAAGTAATTGAATAAATAGCTAC
>JAFZGE010000102.1 GCA_017555545.1 Alistipes sp. | reverse complement strand
GACGTGCGCGATGTCTTCTGGGGTGATATGTACCTACTCTCGATTGACATCGACGGCGAGGAGTATATCACGGTAAAGTATGTACAGAAGTCTGACCACGAGGGTTATATCCGCCTAGTAAGCCAGAACCAGCACCATGCCGACAAAGAGGTTGAGATCAGCCGTGTCCGCGCCATCGCCCTTATCAAGGCTTCCATCCGCATGCACACGATTGGTTAAACAACGCCACACAAAAAAAAAGACCCGAATGTGGGTCTTTTTTTGTTTTTGAAAGTATCATGTCGGAGGTTTAACAACAGTTGATCGCCACAGAATTGCATAGACCACGATTGGGCATGGATATGCCAGATGATGCAATTCTTCGCGATGACGTATAAATATAAATCCTTATAACGGGTTACGTGATTCAAACTTTGCTTGCAAAGTAGAGCCGATTCCTTATAAAGAGAGCGCAGACCATAGGTCGAGCAATAAACCTCAACCATATCGGCTCAACCAAGCAAAAGTGAGAGTCAGGCAACACAACATGAAACAATATTGAGAACTGAGACAGAGTGGTTGGTGGACAGCCTCAGCTGTGTTGTGTTTGAGTCCTTGCACGATGCTTGCATTAGGACACAAGAGTCAAACACAACAATCGCACAACGTGCGCCACCAACCACTATACCCATAGCGTATAAAACAAAAAAACGACCTTCTTGCGAAGATCGTTTTTAGTTGGGCTACCTGGATTCGAACCAAGAATGACAGGACCAGAATCTGTAGTGTTACCATTACACCATAGCCCATTGTTTGTTTTTGACGGTGCAAAATTAGAATAATATTTTTGAATTGCAAAGAAAAATGTGAAAAAAATTTCATATCTTTGTTAAGATTTTTTGAAACAATAAGTACAAAAAGCATAAAACACACTGATTATGAGAGCAATAAAGTCACGATTGATTTTTATGAACTTTTTGCAATTTGCAGTTTGGGGTTCATATCTTACGTGCGTTGGACAGTTTTTAGGCAAGGTAGGCCTTGGTGATTACATCTCTTGGTTCTACATTGCGCAGGGCGTTGTCTCAATCTTCATGCCCGCAATCATGGGTATCATCGCTGATAAATATGTGCAGCCACAGCGTCTCTTGGGTGCGTCACACCTTGTGGCAGCAGCCTTGATGCTCGTTGCAGCATACTTCGGCTATGAGGCTACGCAGCTCGCAATAGCAAATGCCGCTGTAGAGGGCTATGTTGGCAACATCTGGCCAATCTTCATCCCCTATGTTTTGAGCGTAGCGTTCTACATGCCTACTATTGCACTCTCTAACACCGTGGCCTTTGGCACGCTCACACGCGCAGGCCTCGACTTCGTTAAGGCATTCCCACCCATCCGTACGTTGGGCACTGTAGGTTTCATCGCTTCGATGTGGCTTGTAAATAGCGTATCATTCGGTCTCGAGGCAACAGCACAGCAGACATATATGCAGCTCGTTGTTTGTGGCATCATGGGTCTTGTGTTGGGCTTCTACTGCTTCACACTCCCCCAGTGTCCTTTGAGCCAGAGCACCGAGAAGAAGAGCCTCGCACAGCGCTTGGGTCTCGATGCCTTCGTGCTCTTCAAGTCTAAGACCATGGCGATGTTCTTCATCTTCTCTATGTTGCTCGGCGTGTCGTTGCAGATTACCAACGGCTTCGCAACACCATATATCGAGAGCTTCTCAGCAACATCAGAGAGCTGGTTTGCTTCAAACCCCACAATGCTCGTATCGCTTTCACAGATTTCGGAGGCATTGTGCATCCTGCTCACCTCGTTCTTCCTCATCCGCTTCGGCATCAAGAAGGTTATGCTCATCGCGATGTTCGCATGGGTATTGCGCTTCGGCCTCTTTGGCGTGGGTAGCACCGAGACAACCTTGGGCATCATGGCACTCATTCTCTCTTGCGTAGTATATGGCGTTGCCTTCGACTTCTTCAACGTATCGGGCGCGATGTTCGTTCAGCAAGAGGCACCCAAGAGCATGCAGGGTAGCGCACAGGGCTTGTTCATGCTTATGACAAACGGCATTGGCGCATCTGTCGGCACATGGATTGCGGGCAAGGTCGTTAACCACTTCTGCACATGGGAGGGTGGTCACCTCGTCTCTCGCGCAGAATATGGCTGGGAGAGCACATGGTTCATCTTCGCGGGCTATGCCCTAGTTGTAGCAATCACCTTCATGATCCTCTTCCGCTACAAGCACGACCGCAACAAGATGGCGGGCATGACTCACTAATAAACGATATGAGGGTGTTTCGCGACACCCTCACTATTATTATATATGGCACTACAACCCTTAGCCGAGCGCCTGCGTCCACAGAGCCTCGACCAGTACATAGGACAAAAGCACCTCGTTGGCGAGAACGGCGTATTCCGCAAGTTCATCGCTACGGGCAGCGTACCCTCATTTATCTTGTGGGGACCTCCAGGTGTGGGCAAGACTACGCTTGCTAAGATAATCGCCAACACCCTCGACCGCCCCTTCTACACCCTCT
>JAFZGE010000101.1 GCA_017555545.1 Alistipes sp. | reverse complement strand
TAGATCGCTCCTCGGAGCAATATAATAGGATGCTGTCCGCAGAGGGCAGCATCTTTTTTTTTGTATATATAGGGGATTTAGAGAATTTAGGGAGTTTAAGGCGACACTCCCTAACCTCCCTAACCTCCCTGAATACACTCCCCCCCTAACTAAAAATCTGCTCGATGCACGAAGCACCGAGCAGATTTCGTTATTGCGATTAGGTTGCTGTTACTTTACAGACCAAGAGCCGCCACCCTTGTCCCAAGTACCATCCTTAACGGTATACATATTCTTGCCATCGGTAGGAGTCTTGAGGTCAGATGTCTGATTCCACTTATTATTCCAGTTGTTAGCTGTAGTAGATGGATTCATACGGCAGAAGATGATGTTACAGCCATAGTCATAACCCTCAGGGAGGTATGCCTGATAAACACCTGAAGTATCACTTGCAGTCATGCTTACCCACTTCTCACCTGCTGTGCCACCCCATACGTAGATAGCGAAACGAGCATTAGACTGCTTCCAGTTGCTGTTAGGCTTGAGATAGATAACCTTCTCAGTTACCTCGGGCTCCTCCTGCTTAGGCTCCTCACCGTTTACAGTCTGCTCCGCTACTGTAGTGTAGTCCACGCCGGGCTCTACTACATATAGGTATGAGTTGGTGAGGTCGAAGTAGAAGTCGTATGTGCCGGCCTTGGTGATAGAGATATCTGTACCGCCCTGGTATACCTTCATAGAGTTGCCTGGGTTGAAGTATACGATGCCACCACCATACTTAACTGACCATGATGCGTCGCCATACTTCTTAACGAGCATGCTGAAGTAGTCCTTAGGAACTGTTACACCCTCAACAACGAATACGTTAGGTGTTGCAGTTGTCACCATCTGCTTCTCCACCCATACGCCATCGCCATTGAAGTCACCAATGATAGCCCACTCCGAAGCCTCGCCAGGAGTTACCTCATCGGGAGTCTCAATCTCATCGGGCACGAGTGTACCGTTTGCAGTCTGCTCCGTTGCCGCTGTGTAGTCGCCATCAGCATCGATAAGGTAGAGCTTAGCTGTTGCGCCATACTGGAAGTATACGTCGTAGATGCCACTCTTAGCGATTACGATATCCGCACCGTTAGAGTATACTGTCATCCACTTGTTAGCCTCGAGGTTGCTGATGCCACCACCGTAGCTTGTATCCCAAGTTGCAGCATCCTTAACCTTGATTGCTGTGCCTGTAGTGAGCTCGACACCCTTCGCAACGAAGAGGTTTGCAACCTCGGTCTGGCTCATTGTTGTATTGCCCCAGTTATTGAAGTTACCAGCCAATGCCCACTCGATCTCTGCGAGCTCAGGCACTGTAGCACCCGCCTCAACTACGCACAACATTGTGCGAGCCTCAGAGAAGTAGATGTCGTATGTACCCGCTGCGATAGCGATATCGCCAGCATCGGTTGAGAGGTTTGTCCATGTGTTGAGCGCGAGAGATGCAGCACCAAGCCACTTGTCGTTGCCCAAAATCTTGAACTTGCTATCTGCGCCCGCAAACTCAACACCATAGGCTACAGCGTAGTCGCCAACGAGATACATAGGTGTCTTGCCAGCCTCCCAGCCGTTGTTTGTACCAACAACTGAGTATGCAGAAGTCTCGTAAGGCATAGTAAGCTCACCGAGGTTGTAGATAGTACCAGGCTTGAAGTTGATAGTCTTCTCTTTGCACTCTACGCCATCGATAGAGTATGAGAGCACGAACTCCTCAACATACTGCATTCTCAGGAACGACACCCAGTTCTCGCCTGTCTCGCTACGCTCAGTATATGTTGAGTAGTAGTTGTCGCGTGTATTCTGCGTATAGAACAAGAAGGCGTCATCCTCACTCTTGAGCGAGAGAGTCACCTTACCTGAGCCATTGTAGGTATAGCGCAAATATGAGTTGAAAGCCTCCATCTTAATGGGCTGAGAGGGGTCAAACTCAAACTCGACATGCTCCGAATATACACCCTTCTTACCAAGGTCAGAGAAGAAATGGGGAGTATACGAGAGCATTACCCAGCCGCCCTTGATAGCCGATACACCATCGGCATTACATGTAAACTTATTGGGCTCATCCACGCTATTTGTAAAGGGATACTCACCCAAAATGTTACCATTCTCGTTATAGTGAATTACTAGAATAGTCTCGTTGCCCTCCCATACGGTGTTCCACACCTTATTCACGTCATCGTACTCAAGGTCTGCACGAGTAGCATCGTTAGTAATCTCGGCATAGAAAGACAAGCTCTCCTTGCTTACGTCAACTGAGTCGTTGTGCTCAGTACATGCTGCTGCACCCAACATAACCAGTGCAACAAGCATCAAACTCCAGAACTTTTTCATTGTTTGCTCATTAATTGGTTAAACATTGGATTTACCAGTCGACATCCTCCTCATCGTAAGAGGGACCCTCGAAGCCCAAGCTTGCCTCGAAGCCTCGCTCGATAGCGACGTCTACGATCTCCAGGGTGGGAGCCTCATAGCTAGAACGGCATGCTGCCTCATTCAAATTTGATAAAGCTTTCATTGTGGTATAATTTTGGTTATTTTTGATTTTCAAACGTAGTTTGCACAATATTACGCAAAGATATAAACAATCTTACATCGTTGTTCTATTTGGGAACACTTTTTTTGATGAATTGTCACTTTTTGAGCCGAATGTGGCAGATTGTGCGAAGAACACAAACAAAAAGGGATGTCTGACACGTCAGACACCCCATGCTTCCGAGAGCGTTTCGTCCTCGTTTAGTGGTTTATGCCCAATACACCCTTAAGATTCTTTGCCCACTTGTCCTGCGCACGCATCACCTGCTCAACGATGTCACGCACGGCGCCATGGCCACCGTTAAACTCCGAGACATAACGCGATGCCTCGATAACCTCCATAGCGGCATCGGCGGGGCATACGGGGATGCCCACAAGACGCATACACTCCAAATCGGGAATATCATCGCCCATATAGATCATATCCTCTGGATTGAGGTTGTAGTCGGCAATAAACTCGTTGATTGCCTGCGTCTTATCCATGCAATTTAGATACATGCGCGTAACGCCGAGCATCGTCAAGCGATTCTCAAGCATCTTGCCACGACCGCCCGAGATAACACACACCTTCAAACCCTCGCGCAACGCCGAAGCGATAGCATAGCCATCCTTAGCGTTGTAGCGGCGAATGAAGTCACCATCGGGGGTGGGGATAATACCGCCATCAGTCATCACGCCATCGACATCGAGAACAATCGCCTCGACACGTGCTATATCCTCTTTGAAGTTTCCCATATACTTTCTGTTATCAGTTTATATATCTGCTGTTTACGTCTATCATCCGAGAGCATCTTCTGGTGGCCATCCGTAACCACCATATCGCCTCTCGACGCGGGACCCGTCTGCACACGAGTGGGGTCGTTTGTTGCGAGCGCCTTGGCGGCAGTCTCAGCGATAAGAGGCTTCAATATATCAAAGTCCAAATCCTCCTGCGCAAGTAGCTCGCTACCGGTGATATAGAGGTGGTTTACGAAGTTGTTTACGAAGACTCCCGCAAGGTGGATAACTTTGCGGCGCTCCGAGTCAGCATACTCCACACGTGAAGATATTCTCGAGGCGAGCTCCATGAGCGCCTCACGTGTAGCATCGCTATCTGCCTCAACAAAGATAGGCACTTCGTTAAGCGATACGGTGCGACCCGAACTAAAGCTCTGCAAAGGATAAAAGATGCCTCTACCACCGCGCTTCTTGGGAAGCGCCTCGATAGAGATGCTACCCGCGGTATGAACAAGGATAGCACCCTCGGGGATTGCCAAACTCTCAGCGACACCCTTAACCGCGCGGTCACTAACCGAGATAATATATATGTCTGCCTCTGCCAGCTCCTCCGGATCTGCCGTCCACTCGCAGCCGCCAATCTCTGCGACTGCCATACCGCGCACGCTATTTCGAGCCAGCACCTGCACTAGTTCAACGCCATCGGCACTACTCATGGTACGTGCGAAGGACTCCGCAACATTACCCGAACCAACAAGGACCACTCTAATAGCCGAATTCTTGCGTATTGATGACACTCTGATGCGGCGGCGGTCGATGCTCTCATAGCGGTGGCGATACTGCCATACGGCACACAACTCGCAACCAACGAGGATGATGTTCCACGACACCTGCAACCAGAGGATAAACAAAGGCACGGCAGCCAAACTACCATATACGATGTTGTACGATGTCATCATATGCTGGAAGTAGACATAGCCACGCATCCACAACGATAGTCCCACACCCGCAAAGATACCAGCATATACAGCGTTACGCCACTTGACGCGCGTATATGGCAAATACTTGTACATCAGCATTGTAGCCACAGCAACAAGCGACATTGAGACTACACTGCCAACGAAGTTGTTTATGCCATCACTCAAGCCCACCATAGCGAGCATATCGTAGGCGAAAGACAACGATGCCAGGAGCAACGTGGGCACGAAGAGAGCAATAATGATGTAGGCGGTATAGCGGTGGAAGAAGTTACGATTCTCCAATACGCCAAACACCAGATTAAAAGATCTCTCGGCGGTGCGGAAAAGGGTGAAGACCATGAAGAGCAACATCGCGATACCCACAATTGCCAAGAAGCCTGGAGCGATGTTATCCACGGCATTACGCGCCATGCCGAGCAGACTATCGAGCACCAAATTCCACTTCTCAGGCACACTAGCATAGATGAGTGAGACGCATCTATCCACAACGCCCACCTTGCCAAGGATAAGCAACACAAGCGTAAGCATTGGCACAAGTGCCATAAGCGTATAGAGCGTCAGGGCGCCACTATCGACCATCGTACGATGAACATTAACGCCACGCAACGTATAGTATATCAAGCGATAGCCCCTGCGCAAGTGGCTACGCTCCGCAGCATCCACACTCAACAGATTGTGGTGTATGATTCGCTGCAAATATTTCAACGACCTCTTAACCTTCTCTACAATCTTCATTATTGCAGTAGTTTTACTTCTATGATCCATGTATCTCCCGCGATGGTAGTAAGGGCAACGAGCCTCTCACCACCAGGGCGTGTCGCTGTGGCACGGCGCACAGCATCTATCGAAAGCGCACAGTCGCGCTTCATAAACTCTACACCCTCACCCTTCCATCGGCGCTTAAGCTCCTTTGGTCGGTAGGGTTCTATACTCTTTATCTCGAAAACCCTCGCTGGAAGCACCTCATCGGGTAGCTCGCGCGCAAAGGCATAACCATTATTGCTCCTAATCGAGGCAAAGGGCTTAAGTGCCGCAATCGCCACACGTGCCTTCTGCAATGCCACATCGGGAACAAGCAGATAGCGATACTCCGCGGGAGTAAAGGCCTCGGTGCTGGGCTCAGCAACCATCGCCTCGCTGCTAAACATCCACTCGCCATCGCCAATTACCGCAATGCGAAGCATATCTCGCTCGGCATTTGTGTAGATGTTAACCTCCTTGCACTCACCGCTAATCGAGACCACCTCAACCTCCGCAGGGCAGCACAGCCTAAAGGCCTCAGCACAGTCGAACATGGGAGACAACTTTATCGCCACGCGCTCGGAAATCTCTCGTAATCGGGGCATTAGCTCTACGACATTGGGCGAGCAATCTTCCATGCAGACCATCTTCTTGCCCTCTGCCGAGCGGCGATCGGGGTCGACAAATATCCAATCAAAGTGCTCCGTGGTCGTCGAAACATACTCTTCGGATGAGGCGGTAACGACCTCCACGTTAGTTATACCCAAGAGCGACATGTTGTAGCGCACAACCTCGGCAAGAGCCTCATTGCGCTCGATGCTCACAACGCGCTCGAAGCGCTTGGCAAGCGCCATGGTGTCGATACCAAGGCCACACGTCATATCCAAGACCGCACCTCCCGTGAGGGGTTTACGCTCGGCACTCTCCTGGCTTGAGCACTGCTCGAAGGCTCGGGGAGGTATTATGCAACGCGCCTCATACAGAGCGGGGAGCTTGCGGCGTGCACGCTGCAAATACTTCACCTGTGTTGCCACAAGTGCAGCATGGGGCACACCCTTGCTCAGGGCGATTTTCGCGGGATCACGCTCGATGTTTTCATCGATGGCGCGACGCACCTCCTCCGTACGTAGTATGTCAATGTCGTTCAAGGTTAGCATAACGATGCAAAGTTACCACTTTTTTTTGATTTTTACTCCAATAGAGTAACGTAATCGCGGCATAAAGGGCGTAGCAGAGCACAACACCCCACGCCGGCATGGTATATTCGACCGCGGCGAAGGGTAGATCTGCCGACCATGCCACAACGCCATTCTGCACATGTGCCGCCCACTCCGCAACCGCAGCAAAGGGGTAGCCCACAGGCACAGGGAGCACCACAGCTAGGATGCCACACGCAACAATGGCGTAGGCGAAGAGCAAGACGCAGGGCGTAACCACAACACCCACAATCGGCACATTATCAAACGTATGCGACACTATGGGCAGCGTCCACAGCGTTGCCACGATGCCCACCACAAAGAGCGAGTAGATGCTCCGCACAAGGCGTGGCCACGAACGCGACACACGCATCAGGGGCACAGCCCACGCCACGATGCCAAAGACGGCAGCAACGGAGAGCTGGAAGCTGATGTCGAAGAGGTAGTTAGGGCGATAGACAAGCATCGCAAATATGGTTACCGCCAGTGCATTCAGGCTATTGTATCGCGCCGAAGTGGCAAGCGACAGTTGCAACACCGAGAGCATAATCGCGGCACGCACCACCGAGGGCGAAGCGCCACTCATAATGGCGTAGAGCCATATAGCGACAATGGCAAGCAGCGCCGCAATACGGTGTCCGCCATGCATAAAGCGCAGGGGCATCAACATAAAACCTATAACCAAAAGCACAATGCCGAGGTGGAGACCCGACACCGCCATAAGGTGCGAGAGTCCCGTCTTTGAGTATGCCTCACGCAGATCGTTGGGCATGGCGTGGCGCGAGCCTGCAACCATAGCCACCACCGTGGCATGTGAGGCATCATCCGTAGCGTAAGTATCGAGGCGACTTATAGCCCTCGACTGCAAATCTGTTGGTTTAGTGCGCGTTACGGCTATGACATTATAATCGCTGATACCCACACCACCAACAAAACCCCTGCGATGCATCAGGCGATTATAGTCGCCATAGCGCGAGATATCTTCGTTAAGTCGGCCACACATATGCACCCTGTCGCCAAACGCAACACTATCCGTGCGCAGCCACAACCTAACACGCCCATCGCTATCGTGCCAGCGCTCGCCATCGTGCCATTGCTGAAGAGATCCATCTGCCACACGATAGCCCTCACGCGCAGAGGGTATGCCCTCGACACTAATGACCATTTCGCACTCTCGGCCGTAGGGCACAGCGACACTCGGAGCACGCAGCTCCGCCACGGTATAACCAAAGGTCATGAGCGCCAATGCGACATATCCCCACACCACCCTATTAGGCATAGCGACGTATGCTACAACGACAGAGATAAGAAAGAGTGCCACAGCGAGATATAGCGGCACAACGATGTGGTCGGCAAGGAGTATTCCCGCCACGAAGGGCACAAGCACAACCAACATAGGCATCGACCGCAGTCGATGCCCAAGTATACTGAAACTAAAGCCCTTATGCGAGTGGTCGGATGCGCACATCACACACACCTTCAAGCATTTTTGCCAACGCCTCAACGTCGGTAGGCTCATCCACCTGACCATAGTGGTAGGGGTAGTAGATTGCGGGGCGCACAGCCTTGACAGCCTCGACAGCCTGCTCTGGAGTCATTGTATAGGGCTGGTTGCAACAGATAAAGGCGATGTCTACGTTCTGCACCGCGCGCAACTCATCTGTAGGCTCTGTATCACCCGAAACATAGATACGTACAGCGCCACCAAGCGTCACGACGTAGCCACAATCCTCACGTTCCCTGGGGTGGAACTGCAACTGGTGCTCCGAGGTGTTATACGCAGCCACGGCCTCAACCTTAACATCGCTATATGGCTCAGCCACAGCGCCAGGGAGCATTGTGTAGCAGTCGCCCACGAAGCCCTCAGCCGAGGTTTTGTCCAAGAGGATGTGTGTATCCTCCTTCTGCAAGTGCTCGATTGCCGCCATATCGAAGTGGTCGTAGTGCGAGTGTGTCACAAGGATAACATCCGCCTTGGGGAGCTTATCATATTCGGCATTCTCCATCACGGGGTCTACATAGATATGCTTACCCATATACTCGATTGCCAACGAAGCGTGAGCAAAGAAGGTCAACTTCAACTTTTCGCCATTAATAACCAACTCATCGCTGGGATAGTTTGGGGTAGACTTACCACCAAAAAGTTTCTTAAGAAATGCCATAGCCTACTCTTATTTTATATTGTTCAAAAATTCTGTGATTGTGGGTGCAAGATCCTCAGTTATAGCGAGGTTTGCATTTGTGTATATACCCATAAGCTGTGCTATGCGGTCCGACGTATCGGCATCCTTGAGCACGTGGGTCATATTCTCAAATATGCGGTGTTCAGCCGCGGGATTTGCCCCATGGATACGCGTGCCATTCGACACCGAAACCTGAATATCCCTACCGCCCGAAACGATGAGCATGGGCACGCGACACTTCGCCGCAAGCTCCGCGGGCTCATACTGCATGTTGCTAATCAAGAAGGGCTGCACCGTGGGGTGAAATAGTCCGAGAAGCTCGTTGGGGATATCCTCCACGGGAACCATATTACCAGCCTTGAGCGTATTGATAATTTTTGAGCTCTTGACCATGAGCGCCATATGCGTGGGCACAAGCTGCTGCGAGAGCTGAAAGTTCAAAATCTCAGCCATGTTGTAACCTGGTGAGCAGAGCAAAACCGCGCCATCGAGACAACACTCCTCCTCTGCCGCCAGCGCAAGAGCGATCAAACCACCCTCGCTATGACCCGCTACGACAACCCTTTTGTACCCCTCCTTGCGCAAGAACTCAACACAGGTGCGGGCATCGTCGATATAGTCCTCAAAAACCAAGTCTGGCACATCCTCCACGGGGATGGGGCTGAGGCCTATGGCGCGCTTATCGTAGCGCATAACGGCATAGCCGCGCTCGGCAAGTGCCTCACCCAGCATCTTGTAACTGAAGGTACTAAGTCCCGCAGCCGAGTTACCATTGCGGTCGGTTGGTCCCGAGCCCGCGATAATAAGCACTGCCGTGTCGCTACCCTCAGCGGGCACATCTATTGTAGCGCTGATAGGGCCCCACTCGCACTCTACAATAACCTCGCGCTGCTCGGCCATAGCCACAACAGCGAAACACATGGCAACAATGCCACACATAACAATCTTCAGAGCTCTCATAATCTTTATAAGTCTACATTTGTAAATGAATCCTCAACCACACCGCGCAAGTGCTTGCGGTTGACGTGTGTATATACCTCGGTTGTGAGGATGCTCTCGTGTCCCAACAACTCCTGCACCTGACGGATATTAGCGCCACCCTCCAGAAGATGCGTCGCAAAGGAGTGGCGCAACGTGTGGGGGCTTATCTGCTTGTCTATGCCCGCCAACAATGCCGCTTGCTTGATGATATTGAAGACCATGACGCGCGTGAGCGGTTTACCGCGATTATTTAGAAAGAGCGTAGCCTCGGAGCGCGACGCGGGGGTACGATACTCCATGTAGAGCTGAATCTTGTCACGCGCAACGCCACTAATGGGCACAAGGCGCTGCTTGTCGCCCTTGCCGATAATGCGAATGTAGCCCTCACCGAAGAAGAGGTCGCTCAGTTTCAACGTTATAAGTTCCGATACGCGCAAGCCGCAAGAGTACATCACCTCAACCATAGCACTATCGCGACAGCCCTTCGAGGTTGTCATATCGAAGGTAGCAATGAGTGCATCTATCTCCGCCACCGTGAGCACATCGGGGAGCGTGCGGTCGAGGCGTGGGTTTTCGACATTATCCGTTGGCAACTGCTCAATCTTATCGTTTATGAGGAGATAATTATAAAAACTCTTGACACCACTCAGGCGGCGTGCCTGCGATGCCGCGCTGCTATTGCGGTCGTACAACCACGCCATGAAGCGCTCTATCATGGGGCGCTCCACACGCTCGGGGAGCACGCCATAGGTGCGCAATATAAAGTGTGAGAACTCCAGCAGGTCGCGCTCGTACGCCTCGACCGTATTTGCCGAGAGGCGACGCTCCACCTTGAGGTATCGCACATAGTCTGCACGAATTTTTTCCCACTTTTTCGTAATATCTGCCATATAATCCTTATCTTTGCATCAATAGATGGGTCGCACAATGGTGACCACAACAAAGATACAAAAATTATTTTACATAATAATATTTCGCAACAAAAAATCTACGACATGAAGCGATACACACATCTCACCATCACCTGTCCTGATGCCGAAAGCGCCGAGATTCTCGCCGCCTTCCTCTCGGACTACCCCTTTGAGTGCTTCAGCGACAATGCCACAGATGAGGGCGTCGTTGTCGAAACGTATATGTCACCCGAGGATTGGACAGAGTGTGGCGAGGAGGCGACAAACATAATCAACGACTATGGCACGCTCACCTCACTCAAGGAGATTGAGGATGAGAATTGGAACGCCCGCTGGGAGGAGGAGAGTTTTCAGCCCGTGGAGATCGATGGAATGATTATGATTCGCTCGGCAGCGCACCCCGCGCCCTCAAACCCCGAGATTATGGACATCATCGTTGCGCCCACCATGTCGTTCGGTTCGGGTCACCACCACACAACACGCATGATGTGCCGCCTTATTCACGCCTCTAAGCCCTCGACGAGAGCCCTCGACGTCGGTTGTGGCACAGGCGTCTTGTCCTTCGTGGCGCTAAAGCGCGGAGCGCAGTTTGTCGATGCCATCGACATCGACCCATGGTCAACAGAGAGCGCCGCGCGTGCCGCAGAGCTTAATGGCGTAAGCGACCGCATAAACATCATCACAGGCACAGTGGAGGCTATCGAAGGTGAGACATACGACGCCATCTATGCCAATATCAACCGCAATATTATCCTCAACGACATTGCGCGCTACGTAGCGGCACTAAACGCCGGCGGTTGTCTCTATGTGAGTGGCTTCCTTACGGAGGATGTGGAGTATATCACCTCGGCAGCGGCGGCACACAACCTCACCCTCTGCACACAGCTTGAGGAGGAGGGCTGGGTGGCTATAGCTTTCCAAAAGGCGCAGTAATAAAGAGTTACGACAATGACTATTCTACCATCAGTATATTTCGGCACGATAGAGTATTGGGCAGCGCTTGTTCAGGCGGGCGATGATGCCGTCATCGACATCGGCGAGAACTACGTGAAGCGCTCGGAGCGCAACCGCACCGAGATTATGACATCGGGAGGCGTTATGCAGCTCTCAGTACAGCTTGCCCATGCCAACCGTCCACGCCAGCCCATGCGCACCATGCAAATCGACTACTCGAAGCGCTGGCAGCACCAGCACCTCGTGGCCATCGAGTCGGCATACCGCTCATCACCCTACTACGACTACTACGCCGACCGCTTTACGCCCCTGTTCGAGCGCGAGTGGGAGCGTCTCATTGACCTTAACATGGCAACGCTAGAAGCGGTGTGCAAGACACTGAAGATTAAGACACCACGCATCTCCGAGAGCTACATCACAGCCGCGGAGGGCGACCTCGACTTACGCGATAAAAAGAGAGGCTCGACACTATGTGCCGAGCCATATATCCAGGTCTTTGATGACCGCCAGCCCTTTGCCCCCAACCTCTCGATATTCGACCTTCTGATGTGTGAAGGTCCCGAGGCGTTGAACTACCTCAAAAGGGCGAAGTTATAATCCGTTAACGTACTACTCTTACAGTCACGCTATGGTTGTGTCTACGCGACTCATCCGTAGCGTGAATTGTTGTTGTGCCATGCACCACAACCGAGTCAGCACGATAATGTGCCTCACCTACACGGCGCGTAGGGATGGTCTCGCCACCAACAACAAGAAGTGGCTCACCCACAGAACTATATACATCTACCGTCTGCAACGTATCGCGCCTATCGCGCCAGCCGCCATCGGCAATATGTAAGGTGGGCACGCTCTTATTCCAACGAGCACGATAGAGGTAGTAGGCATCCTTGCAGTCCTTGTGGTTATACTCCACCATACCCGCCATATTCATGCCGTAGGCACGACGCGTAGAGGCGTAGTCGAACATATTATCGAGCCACACACCCCAGAAGATACCCGCCTCATCAATCTGCTCGATATAGCGCTCGTGCATCTCCGACTGGCGACGCTCGGGCAAGTGGCGCGTATTGCGCGAAGCACGCTCCACACGCTCGGTATTGTGGCCACGCACACCCGCCTCGCCATAGGCCACGCCGCAGCGCAACGATGACCATGACTTATTCGAAGAGAGCTGCTCGCACCATATATCGACATCCTCAATCGAGCCCTTAATCCAGCCCACATTCTGGCGCAATACCACAAGGTCGGTAATGAAATTGATAGCGCCATCGCTATTGCTGCAGCTAACCGTGGGTCGCGAAGCATCGAGCGAGTGTGCCAAGTCGTTGAGTTCACCGACATAGCCCAGGATATCATCACCGCGCTGCCATGCCAACGAGAAGATGCCCCACATAACGACTGAGGGGTGGTTATAGTTCTGCGCTATTACCTCCTGCAACTGCTCGAAACCATTGTTTCGAAGCGCCATTGTTGGGTAGTAGCATATATCAGCAAAGGCGTGCTCATAGCGCGCAAAGGGCATATCTACCCACGCAAGCATACCCTGCTTATCGCATAAATCGTAGAGATAGCCGTCGTGAGGGCCCACAATCGAGCGCACAGCATTTACTCCCATATCGCGCATCATAGCAAAATCCTCATCGAGGTGCTCGCGAGTTATCGCCGTGCCGTAACCCTCACGGTCGTGTGGCAAGCTAACGCCTCTAACCTCAACAGGTACACCGTTGATACACAACTTATTGTCATCCGTAACACTCACCGTACGGAGACCCGTATAAACGACCAATCTATCCAACGGATTCTTCACCTCGCCAAGCGTAACCTCAACGCGATACATAACACGCTTATCCAAGCTCCAGAGCTGTGGATTTAGAATCTCGAATGGTATCTCAATGGCGCGGTCGGGCGAGATCTTCGACACCTTAACCGTGCGACTTACAACCTCGTAGCCATCCTCACCCACGAAGCGCATAGAGAGCGTGGTGTGGTCGATGCTCTTTGCTGAGAGGTAGACCTTAACAGCACCCGTAGCCTTCTCGCGCGACACCTCGCGCTGCTCAATAAATACACCATCCGAGCCATAGTGTAGTGGCGAGATAATGTTCTCTGGCGTAACCATAAGCTCGACATCGCGATAGATACCTCCCGCAAGATTCACATCTGATGAGAGGGGCAACACATCGTTACGCTGGTTGTTCGACACGATAACGCGCAAGTGGTTCTCCTGACCATAGCGCACGAAATCGGTAACCTCGAAGGTAAAGGCCGTGAAGCCTCCGTGGTGCTCACCGACATACTTGCCGTTCACAAATAGCTCGGCAACGCTCTGTGCACCACCAAAGCGCACAAAGAGGCGCTTTCCCTGCCACTCGGCGGGGATAAAGATGTCGCGCAAGTAGTTTGCCGTAGTGCGCAAATAGCCACCCTCCTCGGCCTCCACATTCCACGTGTGTGGCAACGTAACATGGTCAGCATCAGCAGCATCGAGCTCATCAGCAAAGAAGAATCGCCAACCATCATTGAGGTTGTAATTCTCGCGCGTGGGCGATGCGGCCTCAGCAACAAACGTGCTCATGACAAGCACAGCAACAAGTATGAAATATTTGATGTATCGCATATATTTTGACTTTTGTCGTTGCAAAGATACGAATAAAGAAAAAATTTTCGTATCTTCGTGCGAAGAAATATATTAAAGTTTAATAGAACAATTCAGCATAACCCCATTAAACGATGATAATAGATATCATTATCATAGTGGCACTACTCATAGCCATAATCCTCGGCATACGACAGGGTCTCATCACTCAGATTTTCACCCTCTCTGCCATCATCGCAACAGCATTTGTTGCACCCACCGTCGCCGCACCCATCGGTCTTCTGTTTACGGATAACGAGCTACTCGCCTTCACCGCGGGTTTCCTCATCATGCTCCTTGGCGCAGTAATCCTCGTGTGGCTGATTGCACCACTCATCAACAAGCTCATCATAGGCAAGAGCCTCAGCCGCATAAACTCACTCATCGGCGCTTGCGTGGCATTGGCTTCGATGGTGCTCATCCTCTCGTTTGCCAGCACAACACTCAACACCGCAAACCTCGGCGAGCCCGACATAGCAAAGATTGAGACCTACGTCAACGAGTGCAGCAACGGCGAGAGCGTAGAAGAGCTTCGCAGCAGCATCGACAACCTTGGCGAGATATTCAGCAAAGATGCCTCGATGCGCGAATACTTCAAGCCCCGCTTTGTGGAGTATGAGATACTCGATGAGTCACGCCTGTTCGGCTACTTCGTATGGATTGGCGACAACATCTGTCCAAATATCAACGAGATGCGCAAGGATGCCGTGGCAAAGCTTGAGAGAGAACTTGAGAAGAATATAACAACAGATTTCAATAATATCACAGTTGAGCATGGCACACGAGAGTAACACAACACCCCGCATTGAGGCTACCGTAATCAGTTCTACGGGTAGTTGGTATGAGGTTGCCACCGCCGAGGGCAGACTCAACTGTCGCATTCGCGGACGCCTGAGACTCAAGGGCGTGCGCTCTACAAACCCCGTTGTCGTTGGCGACCGCGTGATGGTGGAGCCCGATGGTGACAACAGCGCCATTGTCGAGATCCTGCCACGCCGCAACTATGTCATTCGCCGCGCCTCGAACCTCTCGAAGGAGTCGCATATCATAGCCGCGAATATCGACCGCGCGCTACTACTCATAACGCTGCACTCACCCACTACGCCTCGCGAGTTTGTCGACCGCTTCTTGGTGACATGCGAAGCCTACAAAGTTCCCGTGACCATCGTTATCGGCAAGGCAGACACCCTTGAAAACGAGGCACTCGAGGAGGCTGATGAGTTCACAGCGATATACGAGGATGCAGGCTACGAGGTGATGCGCCTATCGTCAATCACGGGCGAGGGCGTCGATGATATACGCGCCATGCTCCGCGACCACACAACGCTTGTTGCGGGCAACTCGGGTGTCGGCAAGTCGACACTCATCGGCTCTATAGACCCCACATTGGAGATTCGCACAGGCGAGATCTCGGATAGCCACCACCAGGGCAAGCACACCACGACATTCTCGACCATGTACCCCTTGGAGGGCGGCTACATCATCGACACGCCAGGCATCAAGGGCTTTGGCCTTATCGACATCGACGACAAGGAGCTATGCCGCTACTTCCCCGAGATGATGCGCATAGCCCCCGACTGCCGCTTCTACAACTGCACCCACACCCATGAGCCTGGTTGCGCCGTTGTCGAGGCCGTTAAGGAGGGTATGGTGGCATGGTCACGCTATGAGAGTTACCTGAAAATTTTGGATGAAGATGACAAATATCGCAAGTAGACTACGCACCGAGGAGCATAGCGACGAGTGGTTCCAGGAGCGACTCGACTATATGAACGAGTTTATCACCGAGGAGCGTAAGGAGGTGCTATACCGCACCGTGTCGCAGCGCACACACTATATGCGCATCATGACCGAGAACATGTTCCACCCACAGAATGCCAGCGCCATCATGCGCCACTGCGAGGCATTCGGCATCCAGCAGATACACACCGTCGAGGATCGCTGCAAATTCGATCCCTCGGTAAATATCGTGCGCGGCACACAAAAGTGGGTAGATGTCGAGCACCACGAGAATACCACCGAGGCACTCGCAGCACTCAAGGCTGAGGGATATCGCATCGTGGCTACCACACCCCACCGCTGCAGCGCGACACCCGAGACCTTCGATGTCACAAAGGGCAAATTTGCCCTCGTTTTCGGCACGGAGCATGCGGGAATATCGGATGAGGTTATTGAGGCTGCGGATGAGTTCCTTATGATACCCATGTGTGGCATGGTCGAGAGCCTCAACGTCTCGGCATCTGCCGCCATCCTTATATATATGCTCTCGGAGCGCATCCGCCAGACCGTAGACGGCTGGCAGCTCACCGACTCGGAGAAGTTGAAGTTGCTAACACGCTGGACTATGTCCTCTGTGCGCGATTATGAGCGTATCCTCCGCCGCGCTGAGGAGAGTGGCAGACTCTCAGTTAATGAGTAATGAGAAATTAGTAATTAGTAATGATACTACGCAAGCAATTTTTGGAGCATGTAGGCCAGACATCGCCCTCACCAATGATGGTGGAGGTGGCACGCGCCGAGGGCTCATTCTTCTATACCCCTGAGGGTAAGCGCTACTTCGACCTTGTGGCGGGTGTATCGGTAAGCAATGTGGGACACGCCAACCCCGCTGTCGTTAGCGCCGTGCAGCAGCAGGCGGCTGATTATATGCACGTTATGGTATATGGCGAAATGGTCGAGCGCCCACAGGTGGAGTATGCACGCCGCATCGCGGAGTTGCTCCCTGGCCAGCTCAACTGCGTCTATTTCGTGAGTTCAGGCGCCGAGGCCGTGGAGGTGGCACTAAAGCTCGCAAAGCGCTATACTGGTCGCACAGAGCTTATCTCTATGCGCCGCGCATATCACGGCTCTACACATGGCGCGATGTCGATGATGGGCACACCCGAGGGCGAGGAGTGGAAGGCAGAGTTCCGCCCCCTGCTCCCCGATGTTAAATCCATCGAGTTCAACTCATTCGAGGACCTAGATCAAATCACTGAGCGCACCGCAGGCGTTCTCTGCGAGGTCGTTCAGGGCGAGGCTGGCGTACGCCTACCCAACCCCGAGTGGTTGCGTGCTCTGCGTGCTCGATGCACCGAGGTTGGAGCACTTCTAATCTTTGACGAGATACAAACAGGCATGGGTCGCACGGGCGAGATGTTCGCCTCGGTGAAGTATGATATCGAACCCGATGTTGTCTGCTTGGCTAAGGCTTTTGGTGGCGGAATGCCCCTTGGTGGCGTAGCGTCAAAGAGAGAAATTTTATACTCTTTTACGCATAACCCTTGTTTGGGTCATATCACAACATTTGGTGGCCATCCCGTATGCTGCGCCGCAGGTCTTGCAGCGCTTAACTACCTCACAGACAATAAAGTCGTAGAGAGTGTAGAGGCAAAGGGTGCTAAATTCGAGACACTACTCAAAGACCATAGCAAAGTTCTAGAAATTCGCCGTTCAGGACTTTTGCTTGCCGTGGAGTTGGGCAAGTCGGAGTACCTCTACCGCTTGATGGAGATCTTCAAAGAGGAGGGCATCATGAGCGACTGGTTCCTGTATTGCGACACCGCATTCCGCATCTCACCTCCGCTTACAATTTCGGAATCTGAAATCGAGGAGTGCTGCGAAATCATCCGCCGCTCACTTGATCGATTATAACAACAAAAGCTGCCCTCGGGCAGCTTTTATTTTTTAGGGAGTTTAGAGTGTTTAGCGTCACACATAGCATCTTCCCCAAACTCCTTAAATTCCCTAAATTCCCTACAAATCCACAACAGTCATTAGCGAGAGGAACAAAGTTGTAGAATTGGGTTAGTTTTAGGCTTGCGAAGCTCGAAAAAGCGGAGTTTACTCTACGTAAATGAGCATTTTGAGAGCGAGCGTAACGACAAAATAACCCATTTATACGACTTTGAAAATTCGCATAATTGAGGGTAGTTTTAGGCATGCGCAGAGTGAGAAACCGCAGTTTACAAAACGTAAATGAGGATTTCGATCTCAAGCAATAACGACAAAATAACACTTCCACAACAGTAATTAGCGAGAGGAAGAAAGTTGTAGAATTGGGTTAGTTTTAGGCTTGCGAAGCTCGAAAAAGCGGAGTTTACTCTACGTAAATGAGCATTTTGAGAGCGAGCGTAACGACAAAATAACCCATTTATACAACTTTGTTCTTGGTCGTTTAGTATATTTATACTAACTTTGTCGCGATATGCGCATTTATAAAGGGGTGTGCAGAATGAAAAATGTTAGAGAAGTTAGCTAAACAGACCGCGATATATGGCATAAGCACGATAGTTGTGAGGTTTTTGAACTATCTGCTTACGCCTTACTACACCCGCATCTTCACGCAGGGTGAGTATGGTGTTATCACTGATATCTATGCACTTATACCTTTTGCTTTGGTAATGTTATCGATGGGCATGGAGTCGAGTTACTTCAGATTTACCACAAAGGCAGAGGAGGAGGGCGGCGATGTCGCCATGGGCAAGCGCAAGGTCTTTGCCACAACATGGGGCATCACAGCACTCGCAGCAACGGTCTTCTTTGGCTTGGTGTGGTTGTTTAATGATCCCATCTCATCGGCCATGGGTAAGGCATATGTTGCACACCCGGAGTATGTGACAATCGTAGCGGCAATCGTGATGGTCGATGTGTGGTCTATCATCCCCTTCTCGCGACTCAGAGAGCAGGGCAGAGCGATGCGCTTTGTGCTCCTCAAAGCTATGAGCGTGTTGCTCAATGTAGGCCTAGCCATTGGCTTTGGCGTGGCGGGCATGTATGACACGGAGTTCGGCATCGGCTGGGTGCTTATCGCCAACCTCGCAGCGAGCCTTCTCACCTTCCTGGCGCTCCTACCCACGGCGAATGGTGTTTTGCCACGCATAGATGGCGCATTGCTCCGCAAGATATTTGTCTACTCGTTGCCGCTCTTGATTAGTGGCGTTGCGGGCACGGCGAACGAGTTTATCGACCGCCAGATGATCAAGTACCTCACGCCAGGCGAGAATGCCATGGCTGATCTCGGCATCTATGGTGCTATTGTGAAGATTGCCGTTGTTATGACGCTCTTCACGCAGATGTACCGTCTGGCTGCTGAGCCATTCTTCCTCTCGAGCTTCAAGAAGGAGGATTTCAAGGAGGCAAATGCGGCATCCATGAAGTACTTTGTGATGGCATCGATGGTCATCTTCCTTGGCATTGTTCTCTTCCGCGACCTCTTCCAGCTTATCGTGGGCAGCGACTTCCGCCAGGGCATCGATATCCTGCCTATAGTGCTCGCATCGAACGTCTTGGCAGGCATATGGTTCAACCTCTCGTTCTGGTATAAGCGCGAGGAGAAGACAAAATATGCGACATACATCACCTTCCTTGGTCTCGCCGTGACACTCTGTTTGAGTTTTGTGCTTGTGCCAAAGATGGGCTATAAGGGTGCTGCATGGGTGCGCCTTGCTGCCGAAGCGGCTATGGTGGTGTGGAGCTATACGCTCTGCCGCAAGCACTACCCCATCCCCTACGACTTGAAGCGCATCGGTGAGTATGTTGCCGTAACTGCGGTTGTATATTTTGCCTCGGAGTACGCCTTAGCGGAGCTTAACACCACACTACATACGGCACTCAACGTGTTGCTCTTTATGACTGCCGTGGCATATGCCGTATGGCGCGAGAAGATTGATATTAAGGGTCTGACAAAGGCCGTAATTGGAAAGTTTATACGATGAGATTTGCAGATATCATAGGACATGACGACCTCAAGCGTCGCCTCGCAGCACAGATTGATGCAGGACGCGTTAGCCACGCACAGCTCTTCACGGGCTTGGCGGGTTATGGCACACTACCCCTCGCATTGGCATATGTGCAGTATCTCTTCTGCCCCAACCGCCACGATGGCGACTCGTGTGGCGAGTGCCCCGCATGCCGTCAGGTTGCAGCATTGGCACACCCCGACCTCCACTTCGTATTCCCCGTGAATAAGCGCGAAAAGAAGAGTGGCGAGGCTGTAATCAGCGATATGTTCATCGACACATGGCGCGAGGCGTGGAGCGAGAAGGAGGGCATCTTCTCGGCTGATGAGTGGTACGCAAAGCTCGACCTGGGCAAGACGATGAAGGGTCTTATCACGGCCAAAGAGTCGGAGGAGATCATTAAGAAGCTCTCGTTCAAGAGCTACTCATCGGAGTATAAGGCGATGATCGTGTGGTTGCCCGAGGCTATGAACCAGGAGGCGGCAAACAAGATCCTCAAAATCCTTGAGGAGCCATGGGACAAGACACTTTTTGTCCTTGTCTCGGAGCGCCCCGAGCAGCTGCTCGCCACCATCACCTCACGCACACAGGAGGTGTCTGTTGGTCGCATCGAGATTCCCGCCCTCGTAGGCGTGGCACGCGCCGCGGGCAAGGGTGATGCTGAGGCTCTCAACATGGCACGTCTGGCGGGTGGCTCAGTTTTGGAGCTCCGCGAGTTGATAAATGGCGCTACGGATGAGGCACGCACACAGTCGTTCGAACTCTTTACGCGCCTTATGCGCTTGGCATATAACGACAAGCACCTCGAGCTCTTCGAATGGGCAGACGACATCTCGGCACTCACGCGCGAGGGTCAGCGCCAGTTCTTCCTGCATAGCGTACGCCTACTTCGCGAGGCATATATGATGCACGCAGGCCTCGGCTCTATCAGCTATCTTTGGGGCGAGGAGCTTAAGTTCTGCCGCAATTTTTCACCATACATTGGCAACCAGAACATCGAGATTCTGGTCGAGGAGATTGAGCGCGCCATGTTGCAGATACAGCAGAATGGCTCGCCACGCATTGTATTCACACACTTCGCACTCGCCGTGTCGAAGCAGATTAATAGACTATAACCATGGCTACGGAGGTTACACTACTACTCGGCTCGAATGCCGAGAATGCCGCAACACTCGTTGAGCGCGCCATCGCCATCATCGCAAATAGCGTGGGCGAGGTTGTGCGCCAATCACGAGAGTATCGTAGCGAGGCCTACGGTTTTACGGCAGACAGGGAGTTTGTAAACCGCGCCGTTGTTGTCATAGTGGAGTGCGACGCCTACGAGGTATTGCGCCGCATTAACCTCATCGAGGCACTGCTCGGCAGAGACAGGGATGAGGAGATGCGCATAAAGAGCGCTAAGGGTGAGGCATACGCTTCGCGTCCCATCGACATAGATATAATTTTCTATGGTTCCGAGACGTTTGCAGATAAGAGGTTGACCATACCCTACCACTTCCTCGCTGAGCGCGGTTATGCGCTTCGCCCCGTGGCAGAGGTAGTACCCAACTTCGCACACCCCAAGCACGGCATGACTACCGCTGCGATGCTCGAGGCATTGGACAATAGTACAAACTAGTGATTATGAAGCATATAACAAAAATATTTATCGTTGTAGTGGCTTTGGTGGCTTGCGTGGGCTGCTTCAAGGAGGAGAAGCAGGGCACACGTCTTGTCGTAGAGCTATGTTCACAGAACGTCGCTAAAGACCCCATTATGAAGACCACTTCGGATATTGAGGGTTACGCCTTCTATGTTCCCAAGGGCACAAAGTGGGAGGTTAAGACGTGGGAGGATGCGCTCGAGAGACGCCTCACCAACAAGGATAAGCAGAGCGAGGTTCTCACCGAGCCCGATGTCATCGCTACGTACGACATCGAGGCAGACTATCAACTAGCCTACGAGTTGTGGTCACACTTCACCTTCCTTGTGGTTGTGGACAAGACAAACCGCATCTACGCTACACGCCTCTACGAGACACCTATGAACCTTCCCGTGACATACGCACACCTTCACCTCTACGCTTGGCGTCAGTCGGGCACGGCGAATGGCTGGGATGTGACAAACCCCTTCCCCGATGAGGAGCGTGAGCCCCTTGTACCCACAGAGGATGAGGAGTAAAAGACTTAATTTGCAGATTGGCTAACAAGAGATAATGAGAAGAATAGATCATACGATAGGACGCATTGCCTCAGCGGCAATATTTGTCTTTTCACTAGTGTTTGGTGCGCTGCTTCTAACGAAGTGCGCATCTACGATGGTACCCACGGGTGGCCCCAAGGATACCATACCCCCGGTTATCGTCTATATGAACCCTGATAACTTCACTACAAACATCGACACGCTCCACCCTCCCAAGATCTATGTGGAGTTTGATGAGTATGTGCAGATCAAGGATCAGCAGAAGGAGCTGTATACATCGCCCGCGATGAAGAAGAAGCCCTCGGTAGTGCGCCGCGGACGTGGCATCCTTATCACAATCAAGGATACGCTACGCCCCAACACCACCTATGCCATCAACTTCGGCTCTTCGATTCAGGACAACAACGAGTCTAACCCGCTGCACTCTATGCGCTACGTATTCTCTACGGGCCCCGAGATTGACTCGATGTATATGTCGGGATATACGGCAGATGCCATGAAGTCGGACTCAGTGAGCAAGTCGTTCATCTACTTCTTCATTGCCGACAGCGTGGAGCGCCCCAACGAGTGGGACTCGACGATGTTCAAGTATAAGCCCGATGTCATTGCACGCGCCGAGAACAACGGTATCTTCATCGCACAAAACCTCAAGCCTGTGCCCTATCGTATCTATGCGTTCGAGGATACGAACAACAATATGGAGTATGAGCCATCCGTAGACCAGATCGGCTTCCTCGACACGACATACAACCCTGCCGAGATGCCAGGCTTCACCATATGGTACGACTCGTTGCGTCACTACCCATCGGCCGAGCCACAGCTCTACTTCCGTATGTTTATGGACCGTCGCTTCACACGCCAGACACTCAGCGGCCAGGAGCGCCTCAACC
>JAFZGE010000100.1 GCA_017555545.1 Alistipes sp. | reverse complement strand
AGAGGTGGTGGAATGGGCTGCGACCTGTATCGTTAAAACGACGTGTTGCCAACGCAAAGAAAGGAATGAGCGCCCAGATATATGCAATACCACAAGTGATGCTACCAAGCACACATGTTGTTAGTGTGAATACCCAGAAATCACGACGTGTTGCACGACCCTTAAAGTTAGCAAAGTCGCTGGTTGCACACTTGAACCAGAACGACAACCAAAGTTTTAGATTCTCCATAGTTTATAGTTTTAAAGTTAAAATTTCGTTGTTATGCCTCGCACGAACTTAGCTCATTCTACTCTCTCACACAGCATAATATCGTTAACCGATACAAATATATACAAAATAAGTTGAAAAAGCAAATTTTTTGATTGAATTCACTCATTTGCACATAATATTAAGATTCTTGTCCAGAACAATGATGACGCCCCGCCTATCCTGCTGATTTTCTGCGCGTTAGCATCCATTTCCAGATTCATCGTTTACCATCCTCGTAACTCGCTGATTATCAGCACTATGAAAAATTGACAAAAAACGCGTTTTTCATCTACCTGATTATCAGTGATTTACCCCCCCTCGCGGAAAAATTCGAGGCCAAAAAATTTGGTTTGAGGCAATTTCTCGCCGTACCTTTGCAGTAGCGAAAGGCTAATAACCAAACGTCATCCCGAGGAGCGAAGCGACGTGGGGATCTGTCACTATTAATGAGATTGCCACGGCTAAGCCTCGCAATGACGAGGGTTCTAAAGGGTTAGAAGGGGTCGAAGGGTTCGAAAGTGGTTTGAAGGGTTCGAAAGGGAAAAATCCCCTTTGACCATTTTAGACCCTTTTAGAACTCTTGTCCGCGACAACGAAGATTGCCACGGCTTATTCCAAGCCTCGCAATGACGAGTTTGAGCAGAGACATTTATTAACTATTAAACTATAACACTATGAAAGCGATTAAGTATTTTTTGATGATGGTGGCGGCAAGCGTTGCATTTGCATCATGTGAACCTAACCAGGATTGCCCTGAGATTCGATTCGATTTGAAGCAGTTGGAGGTAGCAGCCGAGGGTGGTGACCTTATTATTAAGGTAACCTCTACGGGTATAGATGATGTTTTGATCGACCTTGATAACTTTCAGCGAGATGAGAATGGCAACCTCAAGCCAGGCGAGGAGTGGATTACTCTCAACGAGGTTATCTATAATTACGACGAGAACGCTACACGCGATCTTCCTTTGTACATCTCAGGCATCGACATCACCGTAGCTCCCAACACAACAGGCAAGACTCGCACGGCGCGCATCTATGCAACAAGCTACAATAAGACCGAGACGATAGAAATCGTTCAGGCAGCAGAGTAACGCGTATTAGATAGACATTATAGTAGTAAAAAGGGGTTGTACAATCAAGGACAACGATTGAAACAAACAATTTTTAACACATACTATGAAAGCGATTAAACACCTCCTTGTTTTAGCCGTCGTCGCTACTACAGCCGTGTCATGCCTAATGGATAAACCAGAGGTTGAATTCTCTGAGCGCAGGTTGGTAGTCCCCGCCGAGGGCGGTAGCTACACACTCACTTTGTGGGCAACGGGCGTTGATAGCGTGACCGTATCCGAGGATAACGACTTCGAAGATTGGCAGCACGAAGTAGACTGGATTACTGATGTCGAGCTTATTAGAGAGTACACCGAGAGCGAGGATACACGAGCCCTTCTTTCGACGAAGTCGGCAGTGCGCCTTACCGTATTGCCCAATACCGATGGCACAAAGCGCGTTGCATACCTCAATGCAAGGTCATTCGGAGCAACGGACCGCGTGAAGATTGTGCAGAAGGCAGAGTAAGCTGTTAGACATTATAGTAGTTGATATAGGGTTGTCCCTTTGTGGGCAGCCCTATATCTCTATTACATACTCATTCTCGAAGCCCGGGTCTATACCTACGCCACCCGTGCCATACGACGTGGTGAGCAACCTACCCTCGATTACCGTCTCGCGGTTGCGCCTTAGCGGCACCACTATACCCGACCATGAGCTAATCTTCTGGCCCACAACCTCGCCGCTATCCGCAATCTCCACATCGCCATTATAGAGTGCAAAGTTGAGCATTACGTTTGTCTCGGCACCATTCACAAAGACATAGTCGTAGAAGAGTTCAAACTCGCCATCTGCGCCTACATGCGCCTTGGAGACAAACCTTCGCGTGGGCACAAAGTAGTTAGGCCGCTGCGTCTCGACATTGTAACCCGCTGATACATACTGCGTATACGTTACCACTGCCGTAATATCATCAAGCGCCGCACTACTATTTTTGAGGTAGTCTTCTACATCTGTTGCCACGCACTTTAGGCGGCCCATGGGGCGCTCAAGGTCTACATCCACCACCGCCTCGTTGCAGCACATCAGGCAGCACCACCGCGAGAGGTCTACATCCACAACCCCACTAAAGGCGTCCTTATCGTTGTTATCCTCCACCGCGACATCGGCATAGCGCACCGCGCGCAGGTCATCCGTGATGTAATACCACGCTTCGCGCACATCCTCCTCAACATAGTCGCACCACACCAGCACCCTATACTTCGCGGCATCGACATCGAACCGCGCCACCACCTGCGGGCTGGGAGTCTCAACATCTGCAAAAAGCACCCTGCGCTCCACAAACTGCGACTTTGCACCATGCACGCTATATAGGTCTACGACATATCGTAGGCATACAGGCTCGGTAAAGCGCGTACCAAAGGGTTCTGCACACTCCGTGCGTACAACATATGTCGCACCCTCCTCGGCATTGCACTCCACGCTCATAAGATACTCGGGCTGAGCGAGATCCACCGAGCAGCGCACAGCGAGTTCTATATCCACCTCGCGCGGATATTCATGGATTGTCCTATCGCATCCCGCAAGGATCAACATTAGCGTGAATAGCAAATATTTAGCACCTCTTCTCATAGCAGCCTACCTCTCCACCTTTTTCATATCTATACGATAGGATATATCGACACCAAGGCGTGTAATGCCGAAGTAGTTACGCCTCTCGGTACGCAGATATGCGCCGTTACACTTGCCGCTATAGACATCATACTTCACATCCATATAGCCCACGCCTACGGTAAACTCCACGCCCCAATTACCGCGCCTACCCAGCGGCATAGCATAGCCGTAGCTTACGCCCACACCACAGAGCGCATGGTTGGGATCCTGATAGCGATACTTATCGTTGAGCTGTATATTGAAGCCCGCAACGGGGACGTGCAGACCCACAAAGTGACCCCGCACGAGTGCCTCGCCCCACCAGAAGCGCAACTCGGGCTCTATGGCATCGAGGCGCAGCTTGCGACGGGCGACAAAGTAGTCGTAAGGCGAATAGTGCCATATCATATCGAACGATAGGCGTGGCGTGATGCGGAACTCTACGCCGAGATTAGCCACAAGCATCGCCACCTCAAGGGCATTTGTCTTGACATTAAGGAGTGGCACGCGTGTCTCCTCCACCTCATACTCATAGTCCTGTGCCGAGAGCGGCACGGGGAGCATGGCAACAGCGAGGAGCGTGACCAAAAGCAGGGATATGTGTCTCAATAGATTCATCGCGACACAGAGATACAAAAAGAGTGCCCAACTTTCGCTGAGCACTCCCTGAATATGTATTTAATCTCCTACTATAACGTAGATTGGGTATCAAATAGAGTTTCTCTTTTTACAAGAAGTTGTATAACAAGAGCTAATTTTAGACGCACGAAGCTCGAAAATGCGGAGTTTACTTATGCGTAAATGAGCAATTTGAGAGCGAGTGCAACACCAAAGTAGCCTTGTTAGACAGCTTCTACTATAATGTTGACTTAGACTCTACCGCTACCTCGCGGCTAACCTTCGATACAAGACCCTGAAGAACATTGCCTGGGCCCACCTCTGTGAACTCTGTTACGTTGTCAGCGATCATCTTCTCAACGATCTGTGTCCAACGCACGGGAGCTGTGAGCTGCGCGATAAGATTCTTCTTAATGGTCTCTGCGTCAGTATATGGCTGAGCGTCTACGTTCTGATATACGGGGCATGTAGGAGTCATGAACTCTGCCTCGGCGATAGCAGCCTCGAGCTCCTGACGTGCAGGCTCCATAAGTGGAGAGTGGAAAGCACCACCCACGGGGAGACGCAACGCACGGCGTGCGCCAGCCTCCTTGAGCTTTACACATGCCTCATCTACCGCAGCATCAGCACCAGAGATTACGAGCTGACCAGGGCAGTTGTAGTTTGCCGCTACGACAGTACCCTCAACCGCTGCGCATACATCCTCGATAGTCTTGTCGTCCAAGCCGAGCACCGCTGCCATGCCACCAGGCTGCTGCTCGCAGCACTTCTGCATAGCCATAGCGCGCTTCGAAACGAGCTTCAAGCCATCCTCGAACGAGAGAGCACCAGCAACAACCAACGCCGAGAACTCACCCAAAGAGTGACCTGCAACAGCATCGGGCTTAACGCCGAGAGCCTTAGCAAGAATCACTGAGTGGAGGAATACTGCAGGCTGTGTAACCTTTGTCTGCTTCAACTCCTCGGGAGTACCAGCGAACATAATATCTGTAATGCGGAAACCGAGAATCTCGTTAGCCTTCTCAAAAAGTTCCTTTGCCTCGGGCACGTTATCATAGATATCCTTGCCCATACCCACGGCCTGTGAACCCTGGCCGGGAAAAACATAAGCGTGCTTCATATTTTCAAGCATTAGTTATTCAAATTTTGGCGCAAAGGTAGCAAAAAATTGCATATATGCTACACTTGCATAACACATTATGGGTGGTTAATGGCGCATTTAAGTATTGATACGCATCGCGTTACCCCTTGAACTTGTCCAAAAAGGCAATGAGCGAGGTCTCGCTATCTGTAAGTCCGAACTTCTGGCGCAGGCGCGAGCGTGCCACGTTGATGCTGCCCACACTCTGGTGCGTCATATTGGATATCTCCTTTGTCGAGAGGTTCATGTGGATGAGCGTGCATAGCTTGCGCTCGTTCTTCGTGAGGTTGGGATACTCCTTGAGGAGGTTCTCGAAGAAGGCATCGTTGGAACTTGCGAGGGTCTTCTCCACCTCTGCCCAGTTGCTATTCGCACCCGCACTCTTCTGCAGACGGCGTATGATATGGCGAAGCTCGTTACGCATCTCGCGGTTGTCGGTGATATTTGCCGCGCGGCTAAGCTCATCCGAGAGCTGCTCCATGTTGTTCTGCTCCTCGTACTGCTGCAACTGCTGAATCTTGATAATCTCATTCTTGTGGCGCAACTCCTGCTCCGCCTTGATGCTGTTCAGGCGACTATTCTTGCGCTGCATGCGCCAGAGGAGTATCGCCAAGACGGCGATTGCTGCCACGAAGCATATCACCGCGGTATGAATATGTCTTAGAAGCGTGTTGTACTCCTCATTTTGACGCATCTCGCGCTGGTGTTGCTTGAGGCGCTCATCGGCCTGCGCAAGCTCCATCTCGTTGATGAGCTTCGAGAGGTTAACCACATTCGAGGTGTTGTGCTGGCGCGTATAGGTCTCAGCAAAGGCCATAAGTGCCTCGTATGCCTCCTTGTAGCGCTCCTCATGGAAGTAGATATCCTGCAACAAGAAGTAGGAGTGCACATTTTTTGTATCGAAGTCATCCTGACCAAGCAACTCTATCGAGTGCTTCAAGTCCTCAATCGCCTGATCCGAGTTGCCTGTCATAAGGTTGTAGAATCCCGATGCAGAGTAGAAGTATCCCTCCTCCTTGAAGTTGCTTAAGAGGGGCTTGGCACTCGCAAGATAGTCAGCCGCAGCCTCAATCTGCTCGAAGGCCAACGCCTGCATCGAGGCGTTAAGGTAGATGTTTATGAGCAAGTCGCTAAAGTCATGCTGCTTGCACAGCGCCTCGGCGAGTATCGTAAGGTCGAGCATCTCCTCGTATGTCAGAGGATAGTTGAAGCGGTTGTTCAGTGCTCGCACGGTTTGGTGCGCCTGCTCCTTACCATCGTAACCATCCGAAACAAGGTGGTTGTATTTCATCGCCTGGTCGATGTCGTTGTTATAGAAGTACGACACCTGCTCCAACACGAGATACGCCTCGCGCTCCGAGGTCTTATCACCCATCTCGAGTGCCTCCTCTAGTGCCTTGGTGCTATAGCTGAAGGCGTTGTGATAGTCGCCATTGCGCAGATAGATGCGACCAAGCAGAGCATTTGTGCGCGTAATGCATGGCTCGTTATTGAGCGCCTCGTAGACACGTGCCGACTGCAAGCGATAGTCGAGTGCAAGGCTATAGCGGTGGAGCGTAGTCTCGGCATACTCCGCCATAAAGTCATATATCATCGCCACCTCCATGCTTACAGTAAGCGAGTCTATGTCGTTGATAACACGCTCGGCATATTGGCGTGCAGAGTCACGGTTTGTGGCACGCAAAAGCTCGAATCTTTCAAAATCACTACGCTGCTGTCGCGATGCAAAGGGCTGAGCCATAACAGCATCCGCTGCAAAGCCTAAAAACACAAATATTACAGCAATAGCAGATATATTACGCACAATATTTTTGTTATACTCCATAAAGTTCATATTGTGAACACTTTAACTCTTTTTGTAATACAAATGTAATACATTTTTTTTGAAATGT
>JAFZGE010000014.1 GCA_017555545.1 Alistipes sp. | reverse complement strand
TCCATACATAAAGTCGTGCTGACCACCTACGCCCGAGAAAATGCGCTCGCCGATAGAGTCTGCGCAAATCTGACCTGTAAGGTCGATCTCGATAGCAGAGTTTACAGCCATCACCTTGGGGTTCTGACGAATGTTCTGGGGATCGTTTGTCCACGCCACGTCGCGGATGACAACGTCACGGTTACCATCGAGGTAGTCATAGAGACGCTGGCTACCGAGGCAGAGGCATGCTACAGACTTACCAGGATAGATCTTCTTCAAAGAGTTGTCGATGATACCCTTCTGGATGAGAGGCACAACGCCGTCTGTCATAGCCTCAGTATGGAGGCCGAGGTGCTTGTGACCCTGGAGTGCATCGAGCACAGCGTTAGGAATACCACCTACACCAATCTGAAGTGTTGCACCATCAGGAATCTCGCCAGCAATATAGTTACCGATAGCGCGCTCAACCTCGTTGGGCACAACGGTTGGAACCTCTACAAGAGGCTCATCACCGCGCACCATAGCGTCGATCTTAGAGACGTGGATAACGGGGTCACCGAATGTGCGAGGCATATACTTGTTTACCTGCGCGATGATAACCTTTGAGCACTCTGCAGCAGAGAATGCAAGGTCGGCAGATACACCATATGAGCAGTAACCCTCCTCATCGGGCTCCGAAACGTTGAGAAGTGTCACGTCGAGGGGCACCTGACCAGAACGGAAGAGGAAGGGAATCTCACCCAAGAATGCGGGAATGGTCTGTGCCACACCCGAGTTGATAGCATTACGCAAGTTGTTAGCCACAAAGAAGCTAAGTGGCTCGAACGAGTCGCGGAGCTCCGCCTTAGCGTAGGGGGCATCGAAGCGACCGATAGCGAATGCTGTATAAACCTTTACGCCACGAAGCTCGGGTGCGCGGTCAGTCATCGCCTGCACCAATACCTCGGGGATAGATGTCGAGCCCTGGATATAGACCGAGTCACCCGACTTGATAAGCTTGACGGCCTCAGCCGCACTTACTAAATTCATACTCTATAAGGATTTAAGAGGGGCTGTCCTTGTGGGCAACCCCTTCTAATTTTAGTAATCTTGTGAGAACAAGCGAAGTCGCTTATCGAGCTCGTCATACTGATAGTCTGAAATCATCGATACGCAACCACGCAAGCCCTGACGTGAGCTACCTGTAGGTGCGAGGGTGATGGCAGAGATACCGTAGTAGATGAGCTTGTTGATAAGCTGCTCGCCTGTCATATCCTTGTAGCCGAAAGTGAAGAAGAAACCATCGCTGACATCCTGATCGCAGTCCTTATCGTAAACGATGTGGAAGCCATTCTTGACCATAATCTCCTTAACCTTCTGTGCACGACGTGCGTACTCGCGTGTGTGCTCAACGTAGTTCAAACGACCGTCAGACGCTGCACGGAACATCGCTGCGAGAGCGTACTGTGCAGAGTGGGGAACACCTGAAGACAATACGTAGAGGATATTAAAGATGAAGTTACGACGGAACTGACCATCGTTGCCATACTTCTTCGCGAAGCCCTCATAGCAGCGGTCTGCCAACGCGGGGTTCATAGCCACCACGGCGATACGCTGACCTGCGTATGAGAACATCTTTGAGCCAGACAAGAGGTGCATACAGTTGTTGGTGTAGCGAGCTACAGAGGGCTGGTATGGCGCCTCGAAGGGCTTCGAGCGATCCTCGCGGAAGTCCATGTTGAGGTATGCCAAGTCCTCGATAACGATAACATCATGCTTAGTAGCCATGCGACCGATAATCTCCAACTCCTCCTCGTTGAGGCACATCCAC
>JAFZGE010000013.1 GCA_017555545.1 Alistipes sp. | reverse complement strand
GGGCGTAGTCGAGAGGGCCTTGAGTGCGATGTTCATGCCCTCAATCGAGGCATGCAGAATGTTTATCTGGTCGATGCGCTCTGCCGTAACCTCGGCGACATGCCATGCCAAGGCCTCACGCTCGATAATCTCGCGCAACTGGTTACGCCTACGCTCGGTCATCTGCTTCGAGTCGTTAAGGAGCGGATGGTGGAAATCGGGTGGCAGAATCACCGCCGCGGCAAATACCGAACCCGCGAGACAGCCACGTCCCGCCTCATCGCATCCCGCCTCTATAAGCTCGCGCTGAAACGTCGTCTCTAACATACTCTCCTACTTAGTTACTTCAACCTGATATACGTTGTTATCGGGCGTAAATCCCGCCTCGCCGAATGAGCGTACCTCACGCAACATCGCCTCACGCACGGTTACTGGCGACTCCTTCAGGCAGCGCTCCATAACTGCGTCATCTACGTAGTTCTCAGCGATATAGTTACACATCGCAACGCGGTAGGTGCGTGGCTCGAGATGGAAGCGCACATCGAGAGCATCGGGGCGACCCTCAGGCTCTGTGCCGAGCACAATCTCGTAGGGCACGTTCGAGTAGAAGTAGACATAGTGCGACTCCTTATCGGGCTTCTCGGCAGTGCCGTTGTTATACTTCTCGAAGATAAAGCGACGTATCTCCTCAAGGCTCATCTCGCCGAGGTAGATGGTCGAGATAAAGGGGTCGTTATTGAGGATGTCTACACGCTTGATGTCGCCCTCCTTAATCTCCGAGAGGCGCACGCCACCGTAGTGATAGAACACAATCTCGGGCACAAAACCACCATCGTAGGGGTAGTGCAAAAGTGCATCGCAAGTGAAGTTGGCAATAGCGACCTTCGAAGCGTCGGCATTGGCATGTGCCTCGACGGTATTCAAACCCAGGTCTCGCGCCTTAATCGCCTCAACCATCGCTCTAACATCCTCATTCTCCGCATAGTTAGCAGTCTCAACCTGCGAGTACTCCACACCCACAATCTCGCCATCCACAACCGTAATATCGGCCACCGTTACGTAGCGAATATCCTTGCGGTTTTGGCTAATATGAACGCCATTTACGGGAGCATTCACCGTGTCATGGCTATGTCCTCCAGCAATCCAATCGTAGGCTGGAGACATCTCCGCAAGGCGACAATCCATGTCGTAGCCCATATGCGAGAGGAGCACCACAAACTCTGCCTCCTGAGCGACGCTCTCACCCACCTCGAACGAGGTTGTGACATCATCCGTGAAGCTGAAGCCCACAAAGGCTGCATCGCCACCCATAGGGCGACCATTAAAGTCGGTTGCCACCGTGCCAACGATTGTGATGTCTACGTCGTTGAGCGTTATGGTAGTGTACGGTTTCAGGCCAGTACCCTCGGCATCGACCATATTTGAGCATACCCACTCAAACTCCGAGGCCTCGACCATGGCGTAGAGCGCATCGCGACCCTTGTCGAACTCGTGGTTGCCGAGCGTCACGACATCGTAGCCCACAGCGTTCATAAGCTCCACCATGGGGATGCCTGGCTGTGCATCATCATCGACATAGGCATTGCCCGTAACTCTATCGCCAGAGTCGACAACCAACACCTCGCCCTTCGCCTCGAACTCATCGACAAGCGTTGCAAGGCGTGGCATAGTCTCGATATTGGCATGCATATCGTTGGTAGAGATGACGTATATATGCCTCTCCGCCTCGCTCTTTGGTTGCGCACACGACACAAGCGTGAGAAGTGCCGTGAGTATAAAAATTAGATTTTTTTGCATAAGTTGATTCATTTTGTTGCTACAAAATTATAAAAAATTACTATCTTTACACTCGAATTAATCAAAAAGAGGTAGAAAATGTCAGAGACCATCACCCTTCGCCTTGTGAATAACGGCGTAGCAATAGATGTCGAGATGGGCACTTCGCTTGCAGAGGTGCTCAATAGAGTTGACTTTGCCCGCCCATATCCCATCCTCGTAGCTCGCGTCAACAACCGCTACAAGGAGCTTAGCCACCGCATCTTCAAACCCGTGACCGTGGAGTTCCTCGACGTACGCAATTATGAGGGCTACCGCGTATATCAGCGCACCATATCCTTCGTCATGCAGATGGCAGCCACGGAGCTGTTCCCCGAGCGTAAGTTGCGCATCCGCCACACCCTCGGTAGCGGCTTCTATGCCGAGTTCGAGAATGGCGTGGTCCCCACAGCCGGGGAGTTGACACTACTCAAGGAGCGCATGATGGCAATCGTGGAGCGCAACCTCCCCATCACACGTCGCAAGCGCCTCGCGGAAGAGGTGGCAGCAGAGTATGCACGCTACGGCTTTGACGACCGCCTCGACCTCGTAGAGACACGCCCACACCTCTACCGCACGGTTAACTACCTCGGCGAGATGCCAGGATACTTCTACGGCGCTTTAGCACCCTCATCGGGCTATGTGCGCCACTTCGATATTGCACCCTACTACAACGGCTTCTACGTTGCTCTGCCCGAGCGTAACAACCCCGAGCAGGTGACTACGACCATCCACCTCGACAAGATGTTCGACATCTTCCACGAGTACCAGCAGTGGATAGACATCATGGGTGTGCCCACGGTTGGCGAGCTCAACCGCCGCGTAATGGAGGGTGACGCCTCGGAGCTTATCAAGATTGCAGAGGCCTTCCACGAGAATAAGATTGCAAACATCGCACGTGCCATTTCGGAGGCTAATGCCGAGCGTGGCGTACGCATGGCGCTTATCTCGGGCCCCTCATCGAGTGGTAAGACAACCTTCTCGAAGCGCCTCGGTGTGCAGCTACGCGTCTTGGGTCTCGACCCCGTGCTTATCGCTCTGGACGACTACTTCGTAGACCGCGACAAGACACCCCTCGATGAGGAGGGAAAACCCGACTTTGAGGCTTTGGAGGCTATTGACCTTAAGACACTCAACGACCACCTACAGCGCCTTGCTGCGGGTGAGAGCGTAGAGATACCTCGCTACAACTTTATCACGGGAAAGCGCCAGTGGCACGAGACACCCCTCAAGCTCACCGACCGCTCGATACTCATTTTGGAGGGTATCCACGCCCTCAACCCACGCCTCACGCCAGGCATCGCTGACGGCAGCAAATTCAAAATATACATATCGTGCTTCACGTCTGTAGCGATGGATAACTTCTCGCGCATTGCGACATCGGACAACCGCATGCTCCGTCGCACCATCCGCGACCACGCCACACGCGGCAACAACGCACTACGCACACTTCAGATGTGGCCCTCGGTGCGCCGTGGCGAGGAGAAGCATATCTTCCCCTATCAGGAGAATGCCAACGTGATGTTTAACTCATCGCTCTTCTACGAGATCTCGGTGCTCCGCGCCATTGCCGAGCCCGTACTCCGCGAAGTACCCGACACAGCACCCGAATATGCCGAGGCAAAGCGCATGCTTAAGTTCCTCGACAACTTCGTGCCCATCGAGCCCGATGAGATACCCCCCACCTCGCTCCTCAGAGAGTTTATCGGTGGCAGCTCATTTAAGTATTAAACCAAAAAACAACATAAAACTTTAGAACCAAAATGAAAACCTTTGACAGCTTTGTAGACCGTCACATCGGTCTTAACACCAAGGAGGATCTCAAGGAGATGCTCGCAACAATTGGCGTAGGCTCTGTAGAGGAGCTTCTCCAGCAGGTCATCCCACAGAATATCCGCCTCAAGAAGGATCTTGACCTTCCCGCAGCGATGAGCGAGTATGAGTATGCAGCCCACATCACCGAGCTCGCAGCCAAGAACCGCACATTCCGCTCATTCATCGGTATGGGTTACTACCCCAATGCTGTTCCCGCAGTCGTTACACGCAACGTCTTCGAGAACCCCGCATGGTACACATCATACACTCCCTACCAGGCAGAGATTTCGCAGGGTCGCTTGGAGGCATTGCTCAACTACCAGACCGCTATCCTCTCGCTCACAGGCATGGAGGTAGCAAACTGCTCATTGCTCGACGAGGCTACAGCAACAGCTGAGGCTATGCTCATGATGTACGCATTGCGCTCACGCGAGGCTGTGAAGCAGGGTCGCAACCAAATCTTCGTAGACGAGAACATCTTCCCACACACTCTCGACGTATTGCTCACACGTTCTGAGCCCTTCGGCATCGAGATTATCCGCGATGACTTCTCTTCATACGAGTTCTCAGGCAAGGAGTTCGGTGCTATCGTTCAGTATCCCGCAGCAAATGGTGAGGTACGCGACTACGCAGCCTTCGCAGCTAAGGCACACGAGGCAGACATCACCGTTACTGCCGTTGCAGACCTCCTCTCATTGGCTCTCTTGAAGTCTCCAGCAGAGTGGGGCGCAGACATCGCAGTAGGTACTACACAGCGCCTCGGTTGCCCTATGGGCTTGGGTGGTCCAAGTGCTGGTTACATGGCTACACGCGACGCATACAAGCGTCAGATGCCTGGCCGCATCATCGGCGTATCTGTAGACCGTCTTGGCAACAAGGCCCTCCGCATGTCACTCCAGATGCGTGAGCAGCACATCAAGCGCGAGAAGGCTACTTCGAACATCTGTACTGCACAGGCGTTGATGGCATCGATGGTAGGCTTCTACTGTATATATAATGGTAAGGAGGGTCTCCAGCGTGCCGCACTCAACGCTCACACCGCAGCCGTAACCGTTAAGGAGGCTTTGGAGGCTATGGGCTACGTCGTACGCACAAAGAGCTTGTTCGACACCCTTGAGGTTGAGGCTGAGGCTTCAGTAATTCAGGATATCGCCCTTGCACGCGAGATTAACCTCTTCTACCCCACCGATGAGTGCGTACGCATGTCATTCGATGAGGTGACAACAGATGCAGAGTTGCAGACTATTGTCGAGATCTTCGCTGAGGCACGTGGCAAGAAGGCAAAGGCTGTTAAGCGTGCAGAGCCCGCTATCGCAGCAGATGTAAAGCGCGAGAGCGACTTCTTCACCGAGAAGGTATTTAATTCTTACCGCACTGAGACTGAGATGATGCGCTATATCAAGCGTCTCGAGTTGCGCGATATCTCATTGATGAACTCTATGATTTCGCTCGGCTCATGCACCATGAAGCTCAACGCAGCACAGCTCATGCAGCCACTCTCACTCGCAGGCTTCCAGAACGTACACCCCTTCGCTCCCGCAGACCAGACTGAGGGCTACCGCGAGCTTATCACAAACCTCGAGGGCTACCTCGCAACAATCACAGGCTTCGCAGGTTGTACATTGCAGCCTAACTCAGGTGCAGCGGGTGAGTACGCAGGTCTCCTTATGATTCGCGCATACCACCAGAGCCGTGGTCAGGGCTACCGTAACATCATCCTTATCCCATCATCAGCACACGGCACTAACCCTGCATCTGCTGCTATGGCGGGCATGAAGATCGTTATCGTAGCGTGCGACGAGAATGGTAACATCGACGTTGAGGATTTGAAGAAGAAGGCTGAGGAGCACGCATCAGAGCTCTGCGGCTTGATGGTAACATACCCCTCAACACACGGTGTATTCGAGAGCCGCATCCGCGACATCGTAGACGCTGTACACGACGCAGGTGGTCAGGTATACATGGACGGTGCTAACATGAACGCACAGGTGGGTCTCACTAACCCTGGCTTCATCGGCGCCGACGTATGTCACCTCAACCTCCACAAGACCTTCGCTATGCCTCACGGCGGTGGTGGTCCTGGTGTTGGTCCCGTATGCGTTGCTGAGCACCTCGTTAAGTTCTTGCCTACACACTCACTCATGGAGACTGGTGGCGAGGAGGGTATCACCGCTGTTGCCTCTTCACCATGGGGTTCAGCGATGTTGTTGCCCATCACTTACGGCTACATCCGTATGCTCGGTTTCGAGGGCTTGCGTCGCTCAACAGAGATGGCTATCGTGAATGCTAACTACATGTCTTCAGCATTGAAGCACGAGTACCGCACATACTACTCTGGCGAGACTGGCCGCGTAGGTCACGAGATGATCCTCGACCTCACACGCTTCAAGCACGACTACAACATCGACTGCGGCGATATCGCACACCGCCTTATGGACTACGGCTTCCACGCTCCTACCCTCTCATTCCCCGTACACGAGACCTTGATGGTTGAGCCTACTGAGAGTGAGTCAAAGGCTGAGATGGACCGCTTCATCGAGGCACTCATCAAGATTAAGCGTGAGTGCGAGGCTGCTGCCGAGAGTGGCAATGCTGACAACGTTGTTGTTAACGCTCCCCACACCGCTAAGGAGTTGGCAGGCGAGTGGAACCACCCCTACACACGCGAGGAGGCAGCATTCCCCTTGGAGTGGATTGTTGAGGGTAAGTTCTTCCCCTATGTAACTAAGATTGACAACGGCTACGGCGACCGCAACCTTGTTTGCCGCTGCATGTAATAGGTGTCACACCTTATAATAATTGGGCTACTCCACTGGGGTAGCCCTTTTTTGTTGCGGTTATAAAGGGACATAAGAGACGTAAAGGAGATAAGAGACATAAGAGATGACTCGGACAACGCCGATAGAGATTTCGCTCAAAGTCC
>JAFZGE010000099.1 GCA_017555545.1 Alistipes sp. | reverse complement strand
GGTATCTTCCCTGCAAGCGTAACCCTCACTGCCGACCTCCACTCTATGGGTCAGTATATCCAGGAGGGCGAGCGCACACTCTTCGAGACTATCATCTCAGTTAAGAACTCTAAGTATGAGGTTAAGGTAGAGAGCGATGAGGCAAACCTCGACGGTCTTAACTTCCTCACAGGCAAGCGCCTCTCAGAAATCAACAAGATGGCTGAGCTTGGCGTACGCATCGCACATGTCGACGGCGGTGTACCCAACCTCACTATCGAGATCGAGCGCATCGATGAGCGCTCTATCGGTCAGTTGCTCTACTTTTTCGAGAAGGGTTGCGGCATCAGCGGCTATATGCTCGGCGTTAACCCCTTCGACCAGCCAGGTGTTGAGGCATACAAGAAGAATATGTTTGCGTTGCTTGACAAGCCAGGCTACGAGGCTGAGTCTAAGGCTATTAAGGCACGCCTATAATCTATAACCCCACGGAGCATGTTTTGCAGAAGTTGTGGTTACTCGATGCCCTCGCAGGCTGCGGAGTGCCCAAATTGTGGCAGTCCCTGCGGTGGCGGTGTATACTATTGTCAGGAGTGCGGCGCACCTTCAAATAATGGTGCGTCGTGCCTCTGCTCACGCTGTGGCTGCGAGTTGCGCGTGACACTCAAGGATGGCTCACGCCCCGTCTCCACGTTCAAGGAGGCTGTTAAGGCATGTTTTAAGAAGTATGCCTCGGGTCGTGGTCGCGCCAACCGCGTGGAGTATTGGATGTGGTGGCTCTTTGTGCTTATCGCCACAGCCTTCGTTGTTGTCGGATGGCTGATGTTGCCCATAATCGTTATCCCTACCATCAGCGTCACGGTGCGCCGTCTCCACGATGTGGACAAGAGCGGTTGGTGGATACTCCTGGGCATCATTCCCTTGGCAAATATCTACCTTATCTATCTGCTCGCCCGCCGAGGCAGCACCGAGGATAACCGCTACGGCATCGCAGCTCAGGTCTAAGACCTATATATATAATAATAATAAGGGACTACCCACACGGGCAGTCCCTTTTATTATTTATGCTATACTTATCGCACTTTGAAGTCGGGGTCGGCCATCTGAGGAATGGGCTTGATATACTCACCCGCCTCAAACTTAGCACGCACCGCCTTGAAGGTATTTATTGTGTACTCCACATCCTCCATTGTGTGTGCCGCGGTGGGAATGACGCGGAGGATAATCTCTCCCTTGGGAATCACGGGGTAGATAACGATAGAGCAGAACAAACCGTAGTTCTCGCGTAGGTCTACGATGAGGTTTGTACCCTCCTCGTTGCCTCCCTTCATGTAGATGGGTGTCACGGGCGACTGCGTAACGCCGATGTCGAAGCCATTATCCGTCAGTCCCTTCTGCAATGCTCGTGTAATCTCCCAGAGTCTCTCCTGATACTCAGGGTGCTTGCGGATAAGATCGAGGCGCTTCAACGCACCGATAACCATTGGCATAGGCAACGACTTAGCGTAGAGCTGCGAGCGCATGTTGTAGCGGAAGAGGTTGATAAGCCAGCGTGGGCCACATACGAAGGCTCCGATGCCCGCCATAGACTTGGCGAAGGTATTGAACAAGACATCGATCTCATCCTGCACACCAAAGTGGTCGCCAGTACCCTTACCGTTTGTGCCCATAGTGCCGAAGCCGTGAGCATCGTCAACCAAGAGGCGGAAGCTAAACTCCTTCTTGCATTTTACGATGACATCCAAGAAGCCGAGGTCGCCCTTCATGCCGAATACACCCTCGGTGATTACGAGCACACCACCATTCTGCTTCTCCGCAAGCTCCGTTGCATGCTTAAGTTGCAGGCGCAACGACGCCTCATCGTTGTGAGCATATACGAAGCGCTTACCTGGATGCATGCGCAAGCCGTCGATGATACATGCGTGGCACTCCTTGTCGTAGACCACAACATCGCGGGGTGTGAGCAAGCAGTCGATAATCGAGATCATGCCCTGGTAGCCATAGTTAAGCAGGAAGGCATCCTCCTTGCCTACGAACTCCGCGAGCTCACGCTCGAGCTGCTCGTGATACTTTGTCTGACCCGACATCATACGCGCACCCATGGGGTACGCCATGCCATAATCCTTACCGCCCTGAGCATCAGCCTCTCGCACCTCGGGGTGGTTCGCCAAACCGAGGTAGTTGTTAAGGCTCCAGTTGAGCACAGGCTTGCCACGAAACATCATGTGTGGACCGAGCTCACCCTCAAGCTTTGGGAATGCGAAATAGCCATGCACAGCCGACATATACTGACCAATAGGGCCTCCAGCATTGGTCGATAAGCGATCAAAAATATCTACCATTTTATCCTCTTGTTAAAGTTAAACTTGCTTTAAGTCTTACGCTACGCGTATACCTTTTTCGGTGGCGTTGCACATCGAGAAAGGCAGAGGCAAAGGTAGTATTTTTTTGATACGATGTCTCGCCACGGGCATAAAAACGACCATTATCCGCTGAAATTAGGTAAAAATACTTACGGCAAGAAGGGGTAAAACGAGGCACAGACAAGGGTGAGAGAGGAGTGTTTTGTGGGTTCGACAGGTTCGATGCGTTCTATGGGTTCAATGGAAAGATATGGTAAGGTTGCGCGCCTAATTATGCTACACCCCATCGAACACCCAGAGTCCATTTAGCCCACAAAAAGAAGAGAGCCCCCCTCTTTAGCGCCACCACCCAGAGTGGAGTGGTGCATCACAAAAGAACCCACCCAGGGATAGTACTTAAACGTACAGCCCTGGGTGGGTTGCTTTTGGTGTTGTGACGCCAACGCGCCACTATCACAAGAAATTACTTTCTAAAATCGAAGTAATATGGGGCGCAGTTCCATCCATTAACCTCATAGAACTTGCGCATGAGCTCCATCTTAGCGCGAATTGTAGAGTCATCGCGACGGTCGTGTGACCACTGCACCTCGCACATAGCACCGATGCGGGGCAGAAGCATAATCTCTACGGTATCCATATCCTTGATGTACTCAGACCACATATTAAGCTGAACGCCAATGATGTGAGGGCGTGCAGCGTCGCTCATACCCTCGTATACATTCCAAGAGTAGATCTTCTCGAAGGGCACATGGCCACCAATGTGGAGACCCTCACCCTCGCGACTCTCGGTCTGGTAGAAGTTGAGATAGCAGAGGCTCATAGGAGTCATCACGACGTCGTTGCCACGCTCGGCAGCGTAGATACCTCCATAGAGGCCGCGCCATGACATAACTGTAGCTGTGGGTGTCACGCCACCGTCGAGGATCTCATCCCAACCGATCATGCGGCGCCCCTTGCTATTGAGGTAGCGCTCGATGCGTGCCACGAGGTAGCCCTGAAGCTCCTCCTCAGACTCGAGACCCTGCGCCTTGATCATTGCCTGGCAGTGCTCACACTCCGCCCAGCGCTCCTTGGGGCACTCATCGCCACCAATGTGGATAAGCTCTGAGGGGAAGAGCTCGATAACCTCATCGAGCACCTTCTCGAGGAACTCGTATGTTGTCTCCTTACCTGCGCAGAGCACCTCGGGTGTTACGCCCCATGTTGTCCATACGTCTACGATCTGCTCATTGCAACCCAACCATGGGAGTGCGTGGAGTGCCGCCTGAGAGTGACCAGGCATCTCAATCTCGGGGATAACCTCGATATAGCGCTCGGCAGCATATGCTACAACCTCGCGAATCTCCTCCTGAGTGTAGTAGCCACCATAGGGAGTGCCATCCCACTCTACGGGATTGAGGCCATGGCCGATAAGTGTCTCCTTACGCATAGAGCCCTTCTCTGTGAGCTCGGGGTATGCCTTGATCTCGATGCGCCAGCCCTGGTCATCGGTAAGATGCCAATGTAGGCGGTTGAGCTTGTGCGCAGCGATGATGTCGATGTAGTTCTTTACGTCTGCCACAGAGAAGAAATGGCGTGATACGTCGAGGTGTGCACCACGGTAAGCAAACGTAGGCTCATCAGCGATAAAGCCGTAAGGCACTTTGCCGTCGTTGGCCACGATAATCTGGCGGAGCGTCTGCAAGCCGTAGTAGATACCAGCCTCCGAGCCACCAATGATGACAACACCATCCTCGTTGATTGTCATCTCGTAGCCCTCAGCAGGCACAAAGATGTCTGTGCGCACCTTGATGCCCTTGCCACGCTTCGATGTGTGCATAGGCTTCTTAAGGCCGAAGTATGACATCATATCCTCAGCAAAGCGCTCTGCGGGGTTCCACGCCTCATCGTTAACCACGATGCGTGTCTTGCCAGTCACGATATACTCACCCTCCGCCTCGATATCCATGTAGGCAGGCTCGGGAACGATGCTGTAGTTGCGTGCTACGACATCTGCGGGGAGTACGAAGGTAAAGAGGGCTGCCACAGCTATGGCAATGCCCATAACAAAACGTCTCATAATATTTAGAATGTTAAATTGTTATCAACTTAGCAAAGGTAGCAATAAATTCAAAATTATCCAAACCCCAAGAGCATATCGACCACTTTTGCAGCTTTTGCATGGTTGTTGAGTGGGGATTTGGTGTGATAAAACATTAATACTATGAGAAACGACTATTCGGAACGTTCTGAGCGACTTGTCGGCTACTGGTGGCTGTCGCTTATTGCAGGTGTGGTGCTCATCGCCATAGGATTCATCGTTATGGTCAACCCCGCCGAGAGCTACTTCTCGTTTGCCACATGGTTTGGTTTCGCGGTGATGGTGACGGGCGTGCTCACCCTTGTACAGGGGCTATCTTCAAACAACCGCTATGTGCGGCGCGGATGGCTCATACTCGCCTCAATTGCCGATATAATAATCGGCATAATTCTGGTTTTCAACTCCCTAGTCTCGGCATTTGTGATGCCCGTTCTACTGGGTGCATGGCTACTATACCGCGGCATAGCAATGCTTATGCAGGGTGTAGACCTCAAGTCGCACAATGTGAGAGGTAGCGGCTGGTTGATATTCTACTCGGCCATCGTCATCGTTGTTGCCATCGCCGTGTTATGGATGCCCGTGACGCTGGGTGTCGAGGCTGTGATACTCTTTGTTGCAATCGCCTTCGTGTCGTATGGCGTGTCGATGATTACACTCGGCTTCCGCCTCTTGGATGTACACCGCTACGCCAAACGTCTTGGAGCAGATGAGTAGCGCACCCTATATATTTATAAGGCATGCTATTGCATTAAGAGAATTTTGACTATCTTTGCACCCGCATATACGCCTTGTCGCTGCCACCTTCGGGTGGGGGAGGAAAGTCCGAGCAACGCAGAGCACCGCGCAAGTTAACGGCTTGATACTCGTGAGAGTATAGTAGTGTAGAAGAAAATAACCGCCACACTCGTGTGGTAAGGGTGAGAAGGTGGGGTAAGAGCCCACCGCGAGGGTAGCAATACTCCTCGGCTGTGCACCTCGTGGGTTGCAAGACCATGTATACCGACAATTAAGGGCTGCTCGTCCAATGTCGGGGGGTAGGTTGCTAGAGACGGCGAGTGATCGCCGTAGTAGATAAATGACAAGGGGCCAACTATTGGACTGCGATGGCGGGTAACTGCTGTTAAAGTTTGAGAAGTTGGTTACAGAACTCGGCTTATAGTGTATGCTGAAAAACAAAGGACTGCTTCGCAAAGCAGTCCTTTTTGTTTACTCCTGAGTCTTAGATTGTGGAAGGATAAGGTTGAGGAGCACTCCCACCACAGCCGAGAGGCCGATGCCACCGATGGTAAATGTGCCTATCGAGAGCTCAGCACCTCCGATACCTAGGATAAGGATTATAGAGACGATAACAAGGTTGCGAGTGTTACCGAGGTCTACCCTATTCTTTATAAGACTGTTTACACCCACCGCAGCGATAGTACCAAAGAGCAACAACATAATGCCGCCAAGCACCGCCTGAGGTATGGTTTTAAGCAGCGCACTCACCTTGCCCAATACCGAGAAGAGAATGCCAAATATTGCGGCAATACGCAGGATGCCAGGCTCAGCAATCTTCGTAAGCGAGATAGCACCCGTAACCTCTGAGTAGGTAGTGACGGGAGGGCCACCAATAAACGAGGCTGCAACACATGCCAAGCCATCGCCCAACATTGTGCGGTGCAAACCTGGATCCTTAACGAAATCCTTGCCCGTAACCTCATTAATGGCGTACATATCGCCAATATGCTCAATCACAGGGGCTATAGCCACAGGAATCATGTAGATGATAGCCTCCCAGCAGAACTCTGGGCGCACGAAATCGGGGAGAGCAAACCATGAGGCATCTCTGATGGGTTGGAAGTCTACCAAGTCGGCAGCAACCACCTCATCAAAGATGACGGCTGTGAGGTAACCAACCACGATACCCGCAAAGATGGGAATAAGGCGCAAT
>JAFZGE010000098.1 GCA_017555545.1 Alistipes sp. | reverse complement strand
CTGCCCTTACGGACAGTCCCAATCTTTTTATTACTAATTAGCCTAAAACTCCTCCATGCGCCACTCCTCGCAGTCATTCTTGAGTTCTTCTAGCTCCTCATCTGTTAGCTCAAGGGCGTAGGTTACGATGTAGTTATCCCGAGCGTCAAAGTGGTTTACGCAACACTTAACTACCCTATCGGCATCGCCACCACAGAAGTCGATAAGGTTGCTCACCATATCGTTCCACATGTTGTCATCATAGTCGCGCGACTCGCTATCGGGTTCCGAGGTAATAGTATAGTTGCTTGAGCATGGCACATTTGCCACCAGCTCGCGCATCGACACACGCTTCACAGAGGTATCCTTCTCTGCCTCATCCGCCAAGCACTTCACGATGCGCTCAAGCCACATCTTATCTGTCGCATCAAAGGCAGCAATCTCCGTGCTGTCGATATCCAACACCGCCACCACCTTACCGTCACGCCACACGGGCACAACAATCTCGCTACGCGACAACGAAGAGCAAGCGATATGACCTGGGAACTTCTCGACATCCTCAACTACGATGGTCTCTCCACGCTCCCATGCTGCACCACACACGCCCTTACCATATTTAATACGGCTACAAGCCAATGGGCCCTGGAATGGACCAAGCACCAACTCATCGCCCACAACGCGGTAGAAACCCGTCCAAAGGGGTTTTATTGTGGCATGTATCATTGCTGCGATATTCGCCATATTGGCAATATCATCGCGCTCACCCTCAGTAAGAGCTACGACCTGCTTATGTAGCAGGTCGTAACGCTCATTCTTGCCACCCTGGGCAATCTTTAACTCCTCAGCCATCGCGATTAGATGTCGTTATTGAGCTGTGGGATGTCGGTAGTTGTCTCGCGCTCACCCAAGAGGTGCTCAGAGAAGTAGTCCGCCATACGCCAGAAGAAGTACTCATTCATATCGCCGAAGCCATGACGCTGGCCAGGCAACAAGAGCATATCGAAGCGCTTGTTATTGCGGATAAGAGCATCTACAACGCGGAGTGTACAACCAGGATGTACGTTCTCATCGATATCGCCATGTACGAGCAACAAGTTACCCTTCAAGCGGTTTGCGATCTCGTGGTTAGCAGAGATATGGTACTCGAATACGATCTCGCCATCCTTCTCTACCTCCTTGATACCGTGGTGCTTCTCGCTCCACCAGCGGTTGTAGATGTTGTTATCGTGGTTACCAGCACAAGATACCGCAACATCGAAGAAGTCGGGGTACATCAAGATTGCCGCTGTAGACATAAAGCCACCACCCGAGTGACCGTGGATACCAACGCGCTCGATGTCGATGAAGCTATGACGTGCTGCGAGCTGCTGTGCTGCAACAACCTTATCCTTCAAGCCGTAGTCTCTCAAGTTACCGTAGCCGTAGTTGTGATACCACTTAGAGCGGTCGGGGTGACCACCGCGGTTACCTACGGTGATTACGATGAAGCCCAACTGCGCAAGGCGGTCAGTACGAATCATAGGGTTATACCATGACTGCTCCACAGCCTCGGTCTGAGGGCCTGGGTATACGTACTCGATAATAGGATACTTCTTATTAGGATCGAAGTCGTAGGGCTTAAACATCACGCCATGGATATCGGTGATGCCATCCGCTGCCTTAACAACGAAGGGCTCGGGATACTGATAGCCGATAGCGAACAATGGCTCGAGGTCTACCTCTGCGAGTGTCATAACCTTCTTACCCTCTACGGTGTAGAGCTCCGACACGGGAGCAGCATCTGCACGCGAGTAGGTAGTTACGAAGTAGCGGCGGTCATCCGAGAGCGAGAACTCGCCGTTGAAGTCCTTAGGATCGAGCTGCTTGAGACCAGTACCGTCGTAGTTTACGCGGAAGAGGTGCAAGTAGTATGGGTTCTCACCCTTGTTATAGCCCGTAGCGGTGAAGTAGATAACGCGCTTTGCATCATCCACGCCAAGCACGTTAGATACGTGCCACTCGCCCTTAGTAATCTGGTTGATAAGCTCACCATCAGCAGAGTAGCGATAGAGGTGCGCCCAACCAGTACGCTCAGACCACTGGATAACCTCCTTGTCGCCATTAATGAGCGTAGGCATCTGCCACTCGATAGATGTGTTCATCTGCTCAACAACGACATCCTTTGCTGTTGCTGTAGCTACGTCTACGACGCAGAGGTCTGCACGCTTGATGTCGCGGCTCTGGCGGATTACGTAGAACTTGTCGTTGTCACCCTGCCATACCATGCGCATAGGCTTCTTGTAGCGGTCAGCGTGCTTCATGGGGCGACCACATACGAAGAGCATCTGCTCCTTGTACTTTGCCATCTCCACCTCACGGCGCTCGAAGTTCTCGGTGTCGAACAACTCCAACCAGAAGTCGGGGCTCTGCTCGCCAGGCATCTGATACTTATACTCGAACAACTCAGGGCGATCCTTCAAAATGTTGATTACCCAGAAATCCTCAAGCATTGATGTATTGCAACGCACTGTAGCGAAGTGCTTTGAGTCGGGTGACCACTGCAAATATACGCGGCAGCGCTCATCCTCCTTGATCTGCTCGATGCAGTCCTCAAACCAGTGGTATGCAGTATCCTCAGTAGCATCGGTTGTGATCTGATGCTCAACGATTGTTGTATCCTTGGGGTCGCGTGCCAACTTCTCAACATCCTCGGTGCTCATATACCAAAGGTTGCTGTTCTTCTGGTATACCGCGATGCGACCATCGGGCGATACGTTTGCCCACTCGGGGTATCTTACGTCGCGCTCCTCGATGCGCTCCAAGCTCTTTGCTGCGATGTCCCACTTGAAGTGGTAAACTAGGCGTTTGCCCTCATCATCCTTGGGTGCATAGTCGTTGTTCTCGACCATTACGTCACCTGGTGCGATGTCGAACAATACATATTTGTCCTCCTTAAGCTCCATGTTGCGGATGGGGAGGTGCTGCCAGTCGAATGGGTAGTTTGTATCGAGCATAACCTTCTCAGCGAGCTCACCCATGTTCCACAACTCGGTGCGCTTACCTGCTGCGGGGTCAACAATGTAGTATGTAGTACCATCGACATTAGTCCATGAGTACCAGAACTTTGATGAGTTCTCAAACCAGTTAGGGCGTACGGCTGTCTGTGGAACAAGGCGACGCACCTTTGTTGGTGAGAAGCGCTCTGCCAACTCGTAGTTGGGCTTTACGGCCTCGGGCTCAGCGCCAAAAGCGGGTGCTGCGGCAGCCATTGCGGCAACAGCAACAAAAAGCATTGATAGTTTCTTAATCATATTATTAAAATTTGAATTTTCGCGGGTTGTATATTATCCAATATACAAAGATACAAAAAAAGTTGGAGAAACTGCCCTATGGTCTGAAAATATTTGATTTAGGCTAGGCAAAGATACCCTCTACCACCCTATCCATCGCCTTCTTGAACTCATAGAACGACACCGAGCAATCGAGGCTCACAACAACAAGGCGCCTGCCGTCAACAACTGTATCAAATGGCGATACGTCACAATCCGCCTCCGCACAAAGATATAGGACTACGCCAACGCCCGCATCGCTGCCACTCATACGCTCGTATAACTCCGCCATGGTTGACGAGTGGCTCACCGTACCGTTATAGATGCGCGGAAGAACTATCGCCGTTGCACTCTCCGAGCGCAACAACACGCCACGACTGCGCTGCAGCCCCATGTCGGGATAGTGCGAACTAAAATAGTCACACAAAAGGGTCTCCACCGACTCATTGTCCATCCCTCCGCCAACGATTGTAGCATACTTCTCCTCAACACTTATTGAGTCAGTCGCATAGTCTATCACAACATCCGAAACAATCGTATCTTCCTCATTCATCGGATAATGGGTAGCACCTCCCACAAGCGAGAGATAACGCGCACGACCAAACTCCGAGAGAGCATAGTGGCCACGTCTTTCGAGTTGATAGAGTCCCAACACATTCTCTCGCAGATAGTTCGAGACAATGGACTTGGGTGAATGACGCCTTGTGTTATACAACCCATCACGGATGATGCGCTCAGCGATTTCACCACTTGACATAGCCTCGGCACTACCACCCAAAACGTGTACTATGGCATCATCCCACGACGCATAGAGTCCTCCCGCACGCCCCGAAGGCGAGTAGCGCACCCTATATCGTGCTACATACTCCGCAAAGTCGATCGCCGCAGTTACCATCTGCCTATCCTCATAGCAAGCATCATCAAGCGTCGCCTCAAGCATCGAGCGATAGGCCTCATCGCCGCGCAGCAACTCAGCAACTGCGCCATACAACTCATTGGTCGAAATAATGGCATCGACGCCATGCAGTCTGCACTTAACGCCAAGCGTATCGAATAGACTTTGGGTGACGTTACGCTTGTAGATGAAGTAGTTATCGGGATAGCGCAACCATAACGCGACACTCACAGTATGATAGGTCTGGAAGTGCTTTGCCGCATCATTTCTCTCCACGCGTTCAACAAGCATATCCATGCCCATGATATAGCTCTGTATGCGTAGCGCCAGAGGGCGCGACTCATCGTAGAGCACACGAAAGAGCGAGCGCACATCCTCAGGATAGAGCTCCGCAAAACGCATCAGCACCCTGCACGGATAGCGATAGCGCGACTCGATGAGCCGGTCTGCTTGCGCAAAGGCACGCGACAACATAACGGCGAAATCCTCTGCCTCTATATTCCAATTACTCTGGAAGCAGGCCACAGCGCGCCACTTGTGTAACTCACGCGATATGTTCTTCGAGAAGTTAGCGCGATAGTCGTCTATCAACGCCGTCAACACCTCTCTGTCCAAGTCAAGCATAGCATAACACAATTTAGCTATACAAATATACAAAAAAGGTCAAACATGGCGTCAACTGCGCCGAGTATTTACTCCTCTGCCGTAAGACATCGCCAACGCCATATTTGTTTATTACAAATAATATATGTAACTTTGCTTGATATTAAGACTTGAAAAACGACGGAGTCTTAACGAGCTAACACAACAGAATAATGCAAAAGAGTATGAGACATGCTTTAGTAGTTGGTGGCGCCAATGGTATTGGTCTCGCTATTGCCACGCTGCTTGCCGAGGATGAGCGATTTGAGATTGTCAACATCGTTGATCGCCAGGCGGTAGCCGAGGAGTTTAGCAACCCAAAATTCAAGTGCCACATCTTTGACCTACGCGCTGAGGACTACTCACTCTTCGACACCTTCACGAATGTCGACACGCTGATAATCACCGCGGGCTTCGGTCGCCTGGCACACTTTGCCGACATCGATGAGCAGCATATTGTGGATAGCTTCGCCGTAAACAGCACCGCCGTCATTCGCATCATACGCCACTTCTACGAGCGCCTGAGCAGCACCGAAGAGTTCTATTGCGGCGTTATGGGTAGCATCGCAGGATTTATCTCCTCGCCCCTCTTTGCCGTATATGGAGCAACGAAGGCAGCACTCAAGATCTTCATCGAGAGCGTAAACGTGGAACTCGAGATGTGTGGCACAACAAACCGAATACTCAACATCTCTCCAGGCTCAATCAAGGGCACGGCATTCTATAATGGCGCTAACGACCTCGCCATCACACGCCAGCTCGGCACAGAGATACTCTCACACCTCTGGGCGAAGGATGATTTGTTCATCCCGCAGTATGATGAGATATTCAAAGAGGTTTTGGAGCGCTACCACAACGACTTCCGCGCCGAGGGTCGCCACTCGTACAACTACAAGATGCAGAGCGGACGCATAAAAACAGAGAAATAAACTGATATGCAGAATATTACAAT
>JAFZGE010000097.1 GCA_017555545.1 Alistipes sp. | reverse complement strand
TCGTGTGCCAATAACTGCCTCACAGAGTTGCCCGACATCTTCACAGCACAGTCGGTATATACCGTGCAGTCGGTGGACTTCTCATCTAACCAGATTTCGGCATTGGAGAATGGCGAGAAGTGGCGCGGTATCAACTCTTCGAGCCTCAACCTCGCTGACAACCGCTTCGAGGAGCTCCCCGCACGCCTTATGAAGTCGGGCTCCAAGATTGAGACACTCATGCTCTCGAGCAACGGTATGCGCCGCATCGCTGAGGGAGCACTCACAGGAGCATATAGCTACTATCTCACAACGATAGACCTCAGCTTCAACCGCCTTAAGGAGATACCCTTCGATGACTTTAGCGCATTGAACATGCCCTACCTCTACGGTATCGACCTCTCGAGCAACGCCTTTGAGGCATTCCCCTATGCACCTCTTGGCATCAACACCCTTACGGTGATGAGCATACGCCAGCAGCGCGATGACGCGGGTAACCGAACACTCCGCGAGTGGCCTACGGGACTCTACACCTGTCCCAAGATGGCGGCATTCTACATTGGCTCGAACGACCTACGCAAGATTGAGGATACGATTTCGCCCTATATTCTTCTCTTCGAGATTAAGGACAACCCCAACATCTCGATAGACCTCTCGGGCGTATGTCCCTACATCGAGATGGGCTATTATGAGCTTATCTACGACTCTACGCAGGATATTCGCGGTTGCGACGCCCTAAACCTTGACTAACGATGACTATGAGACAGATACTTAGATATATAGCAGCATGCGTGGCACTATATACTGCTACGAGCTGCACTACGGATACAACGACGATACATGGCTTCGAGGCGGACACCTCAACCATCGACGCCAAGGCTTCGGGTGGCAAGTACAACGTGGCTATTCGCTCGGACAAGGAGTGGACAGCCGTTGTCGATGCACCATGGGTGATGGTATCGCCCGCGAATGGTCGTGGCGAGGTGCGCTGCGAGGTACGCATCGACTCGACACTCATCAACGATAGTCGCACCACAGAGATTCGCTTCTCTTCGGGAGGAGCACTCCTCCAGAGTGTTAGTGTAAACCAGGAGGGTTATGCCCGCACCATCAGCACCAACGAGAGCGAGGTTATGATTGCAGCCTCGGCAACACGCGATGCCCGCCACTTTGAGGTGGAGGTGAGCACAAACGTTGAGTTTGAGGTAGAGGCGGAGTATGAGGGCGCGGATAGCTGGCTTACGGTAGATAGCTACACGCTCAATCTAGACCGCGGAGCACGCCCACGCACCACAACACTCGGCATCAACTGGAAGATGAACCACGCACCCGAGGAGCGTCAAGCGACACTACACCTGCGCTCCAAGGATGGCGAGGCACTCGACACCCCCGCAACAATTGTGGTGCGTCAGATGGCAGCACCCCTTATCGAGGATAACCGTCAGGGAGACTCACTCGCCGTAATCGCCATCTTCGAGAAGCTTGAGTGCTGGAGCGATGGCGCGATATCTACAACCGAGGGTATGCACCGCTGGGAGTGCGTACGCCTTTGGGAGGCCTCAGACCCTACCCTACCCGCAAAGGAGGCTGTGGGTCGTGTGCGCGACATCGAGCTAAGCTACTTCAACACCTACGAGAGCATCCCCTACGAAATCAAGTACCTCAAATATCTTGAGACCGTATCGCTTTACGGCAATGTGAACACGATGATTAAGTCTATCGACTTGGGCGAGGAGATCTCTACCCTTGAACACCTCAAGGCGTTGCGTGTGGCGGCATTTGGCCTCTCATCTATCCCCGATAGCTTCAAAAACCTCGGCGACACGTTGGAGGACCTAG
>JAFZGE010000096.1 GCA_017555545.1 Alistipes sp. | reverse complement strand
GAAGGAGGATGAGATCTTCACAAAGGAGACACTCAAGAAGATGAAGAACGGTATCCAGCATACCATCCCCGTCTCTACGTCGTTGTCGCTCTTCAACTACATCAACGTCAGTCCATCGTTCAACTACACCGAGCGCTGGTATTTCAAGAAGGTACGCCAGGAGTGGAACGAGGAGACACGCAAACTCGAGACCCTCGACCCAGAGTATGGCTTCTGGCGCTTGTATAACTACAACGCCTCTGTTTCGGCAAATACTACGATCTACGGTACATATACAGCCAAGAAGAAGGAGCGTAAGCTGCAAGCTGTGCGCCACACGCTCACACCAAACATCGGCTTTAACTTCGCCCCCGACTTCAGCCGCCAATTATACGGCTTCTACGAAACCGTGCAGACCGATACTACGGGTAAGTTCAAGGTATACTCACCATTTACCGACAACGCCTATGGCGTGCCAGGTAGTGGCCAGCAGCTAGCCCTGACATTCGGTCTCTCGCAGTCGCTCGAGGCAAAGATACGCACACGCGATACGGTGAAGAAGGTGAAGCTAATCGACCAGATCTCGATTTCGGGCTCGTATAACTTCCTCTCGGACTCTATGCGTCTCTCGACGCTGCCCATCCAGATCCGTACTACGGTCTACCAGAATATCGCGCTCAACGTCTCACTCGTGCTCGACCCCTATGAGGTGTCACCCGAGGGTGTGCGCTACAACAAGCTGATGTGGAGCCGCGGTAGCATCGGCCGCTTGCAGTCGGCAAGCTGGAGCTTCGGCTATACGTTCCGTTCGCGCGAGAATAAGAACCAGGTTGCGGGCAACGATATCACCTCGTTCCCTGCCGAGTACTTCAACTCGTGGAGCGACCCCTATGGTCAGCTCAACCCCGCAATGCGAAGGCAGTGGATGGCGGGACAATACTACGACTTCTCGATACCGTGGAACTTCGGCTTCAACTATAGCTTCAACTATAGTGCACGCTTCACGAATAACGGTACTACGGGATATACGCGTAACCTCACGCAGACGCTCAACTTCAACGCCAGCGTTAAGCTGACGCCGAAAACCATGATCACGGCGACGTCGGGTTACGACTTCACGGCGCGTAAGATGTCTATGACCTCTATATCTATTACGCGCGACCTGCACTGCTGGCAGATGTCATTTACGTGGATACCCTTCGGTAACCATAAGAGCTGGGCATTCAACATCGGTGTTAAGGCGGCATCGTTGGCCGACTTGAAGTACGACAAGAGCTACTCGCAGTACGACTATATGTACTAGTCTCTCGGGGGCAGATATACACTAAGGCGCACCATCGCGGTGCGCCTTAGTTGTTTTTATTGGGAGTGACAGAAGAGACGTTAGGGATGAAAGGGTCAGAAACAAGGGGTCGGGCAAGGGGTCAACGGGGTCTAAAAGGATCGAAAGGGAAATTCCCTTTAGAACTCTTTAGAACCTTTTATAACGCTTTAGAACCTTTCGCGCTACCCTAAGCCCCACTACCTGATTTCTCGTCAGAAGCCGTAAGATGTGGCGATGACTTAAATTTGCTAATAGAAGGCTGCAGATACAACGCTCGGCAAAAATGCCACCGATGGGTAGTACTTGACGTACGTCCCATTGGTGGCACTTTTTGTTAGCGGCAGTAGATGTCTGCCTTATATTAGCAAATTACTTGCGGAGTTTGGTAATACCGTCAATGAAACACAATGGATGTGTTGGGGCGCCAGGTAGCCAAAGATCGACATGGTACTTATCAAGGAAAGTACGGTCGACAGCAGGACTATCAGCATAGAGACCACCTGATATAGCCTCCGAGCCACATACGACAAGAATCTTAGGCTCGGCGATAGAGTTATAGCAGATGTCGAGCGCCTCGGCCATATTCTCTGAGATAGGGCCTGTGAGGACAAGACCATCGGCGTGGCGAGGTGAGGCGGTGAAGCCGACACCATAGCGACCGAAGTCGAAGTTTACGTTACCAGTAGCGTTGAGCTCCATCTCAACCGATGCATCGCCACCCGCAGACACCTCACGAAGCTGGAGGGTCTTGCCAAAATACTTGGCGATCTCGGGGCGCACGGCATCCTTAGTGAAGCAGGGCTTAGTCTGTCCCGCCATCACTATGAGATCCTCGCGGCGTGTTGCAGCGAGGCGGTGCTCGTTAGTAAAGCGAATGTTCTTGGGTGCAATGCGCTGGCACTCGCCACAGAAGAGACACTTACCCATGTCGAGAGTAAGGGGCGATGTGGTGATAGCGCGTGTGGGACATACGGCTGCGGCACGCTCAAGGTCGCTCTTGTCATCGGTAATGGTGAGCATGGGGAAGCCACGAAACTCCTCCGTTAGTGTCACCTTATCGAGGTTTGGTATATACTGCCTGCCATGACTGCGCAGGATTCTAAGTTTTCCGAATAGCATAGCTCCTATATTTTCTATTAGGTGTGACCACTACAAGTCGTGACCACAGTACGACAGGTTAAAACTCTTGTTGTTGATGGGGAAGTCCGAGATGCCCTCTGTGCGCACCGCGATGGCTAGACCAAGCCAGTTGTGAACACTTGGATCCTTCACCTTATACTTCGCGATGTTACCCTCAGCATTTGTGAGTGCCACGTGGCAGATCTCACCACGCCAGCCCTCGACAAGCGAGAACGAGAGTGCATCGGCCTTGAGAGGTGCATTGTAGTCGGGTGCTGCGATATGCTCAGAAGGTTTGTAGTCGGCAAGTACGCTCTCGATGTAGTCGGCACTCTGCAACACCTCATCCATGCGTGTTGCAAGGCGAGACATTACATCACCATCTGTGCGCATAACGGGCGTGTGGTTGAAGGCACCAGCATAGAAGCCCGAGGGGTGTGTAGCACGGATATCGCGCTTGAGACCACTCGCACGTGCCGCCTGACCTACGCCACCGATTGTTGTCATCTCCTGGGTTGAGACAAGACCACACTGCTCGAAACGCACGAGCAGGGTCTGCGCCTCGAGGATATCCTCGCGCACCTCGTTATAGCGGCGACGCACATCGGCAATGTTCTTGCGGATGGTAGCAATCTTCTCCTCGGTGAGCGGGAAGTTAGAGCCACAAGGGCGGATAACGCTCTTACCGAAGCGGTTGCCACACCATGCCTGAGTGGTGTTGATAACAACAGTGCGCAAAGCCTCGCACGCCACCTGATAGAGCTGGAAGCCGATATCTGTAGCCAAGGCACCAGTGTCGGCAAGGTGCATAGCGATACGCTCGAGCTCGATGGCTACAAGACGCTCACGCTTCAAGTCATCACCGATATCTGTGCCCGCGAGCTTCTCAACAAGCTCGGCGTATGCTGTAGCGTGACCTACGGCAGTATCTCCCGCGATAGACTCTGTGATGAGCGTCTGGCGCAAGCGGTTATTGTTGCGCACCATCTCGCTCTCTACGCCACGGTGCTGATAGCCCAAGGCGATCTCGAGGTGGAGCACCTGCTCACCGTCACAGATAAAGCGGAAGGCACCTGGCTCGATGATACCCGCATGGATAGGACCCACATTCACCTCGTGGAGCTCCTCACCCTCGATAGCATAGAATGGGTAGCTCTCCATTGTCGACTCCTTATCGCGGCGGTCGAACGAGAAGCGCAAGGGCTTGAGCCATGGGTGACCATCGAAGGGCACAGCATAGAGCTCGAATATCTCACGCTCGAAGGGGTGGAACTGCTGGTGTACAGCGGTGAGCGATGCGAGACCCTCGGCATAGTAGTCGGGCACGAACGAGGTAATGAGCACCTCACCCGTCTTATCGTCGAGAAGAATCATGTAGAACTTGAGACCCGCCTCCGCCTCTGTTGCAAAGTAGTGTGCAACATGGTAGCGGGCATCTGTCATACGCTCCTTAAGGTCGTTATATAGCGCCTCGTACTCCACAACGGGGATGTCGGCAATAGCTACCGCCGAGGCTGTGTTGTTGGTTCTATAAAACATCTCCATTGTTATCGAGATTTTCATCAGTTGTTTCTTCAATTACTTCCTCTGCGGCCGCCTCAACCTCCTTAACGAGAGCGTCGGTGGTCTCAGCATCCTCTGCAACCTCCTCGCACGCCTGCTCAGGTGTTGCGACAATCTCAACCTCCTCGATTTCGATGGCTACCTCGCGTGCAATGATTGAGTTGATAGCATCATTGAGCACCTGGGGCTGCCAAAGGCCGAGCACGATAGCGAATACCAAAGGAATAGATGCGATGTACGACAAGCGGCGATTTACGGCCGAGAGGTGCAACTCATCCTGGTTAGAGTGGTAGCTAAGGCGCAACGAGCGCGACCAGATTGAGTAGAGCACAACGCACATCAACACGAGCATCACGATGAGCAACCACCACTTCTCCACGGTTACAATCTCCGAGAAGATCTTAACCTCAGAGATGAAGAGTGGCGAGGGAGGGAATGCCAAGAGCACGAGTGTGCCGATAATAAAGCCGATAGCACCCACGCGATTGATGTTGATATAGTTGCCGATGCGGTTGATGCTGTAGCTGTCGTAGACATGGCGCATGATACCCACGTGGTAGAACATTGAACTCTTAACGAAGGTGTGGCATACGACATGGAACACCGCAGCCCAGAGCGCTACGCCACCGATACCTAGGCCGATAGCCACGATACCCATATTCTCCACGGTCGAGTATGACAAGAAGCGTTTATAGTTGTTTGCGCGGCGCAAGAACATAGCACCTACGGCCAACGACAACACACCGATAAGTATCAAGACGTGGCGTGCCCACTCAAAGACATCCGACTCTGCATAGAGCGTATAGATGCGCATGATAGACACGAAGCCAGCGTTAACGAGCGCTGTAGAGATAAATGCCGAAGCGGGGGCAGGAGCCGAGTAGTTTGCATCGATACCCACGGTGTAGAGAGGGAAGATCTCCATCTTACAGCTGTAGCCCACAACCATAAGCAAGAATGCGACCTTGAGGTAGAGTGGATCACCCTCAACGATAGCCTCCTTCAACGAAGTGTAGTCCAAAGCGCCATGCTGTGCCACGGTAGCAAGGAGCATGATGCCGAGGTATGCCATAGCGATACCTGTAGAGCAGACAAAGACATACTTCCATGTTGCCTCCAACGACTGCTTGAACTCGCGGTGGTAGATGATACCCGCCGAGCAGATTGTAGTAGCCTCGAGGAATACCCATGTCATGGCGATGTTGTCCGAGTAGTAGACACATGTGATAGCCACGGCAAGAAGCATAAGGAGAGTATAGTAGGTCTTATATGAGCGTGTAGAGACCTGCTCCGCCTTGAGGTATGACGACGAGTGGATGAGCGAGAAGCCCAACACCACGGTCATAAGCGAGTGGAAGAGCAATGCCATGCTGTCGGCACAGAATACCGAGAGCATAACGCCATCTACCCTACCATAACCAATAATGAGTGCTATGCCCGCAACCTGAAGAAGGAAGAAGAGCGCAGCGATGACGTTTGTCATACGCTCGGTGCGCACAACGAGGGGCAACACCGCAAGAATGAGCGATATAATTAGATATGTAAGCATGGCCGTTAGTCTTTAATAGAGGTTAGTGCATCGCTCTCATCCGTATTCATATCGTTATCCATACGCTGCAAGAACATGCCGAGCACAAGGATCGAAATCAAGATATCGAGCATAATAGCGAGGTTGATAAGCATGGGCAACTCCACGCCGATAGCCATCGAGAACAAAAAGACACCATTCTCAATCACAAGGAAACCTACCAAGTGCGCAAAGACACGCTTACGCATCACAATAAGGATGAGTCCCGAGAGCAACGCATATAGCGCAACACCAAACGAGATGGTGTCGGCATTGCTGTTGTGCATGTAGTAGGTGATGGTGCACGAAGCGATAAGCGCAGCGATAGACATCACCAACGAGCCGAACTGGGTAGAAGAGCTTGTGATGCGGTTAATCTGCGTCTTGCGGATTACGTGCATAAGGATGATGGGGATGACGATAGCCTTGAAGACCAAGGTCTCAACCACGATGAAGCCCATCTCCACGGGGTGGAAGGCATGCATGCGTGCCATGGCGATACCGAAGAGCAAGAGACCCTGCAATGCGAGTATCATGGTGTGCGAACGGAATCTATCGGCCATCGAGAGATAGATGAGCGACAGAACGTACAATATAATGAGTGATAGTATCATAGCTTACTATATGTTAATATCCTGGATAAGAAGGAAACCGACAAGGAGTACCAATGCCGAGAGTGCCGAGATGGTAAGGATGTAGGTTGTATTGCGTGATAGTTTGTTACGCGCACGCAACGACTCTACAATACCCACCGAGAGACCAGCGCCAAGGATTGCCAAGGGTGCAGCAAACTCCCAATGGAAGCAGAAGACCGCCGACACGGCATTTGCAGCGATAACGGCAAAGATTGAGTTCTTGAGCCAGCCCGCAATCTGAATCATCGCAAGGTCTACACCCGAGTAGTCGAGGCACATAACCTCGTGAATCATCGTAAGCTCGAGGTGTGTCTTGGGATCATCCACAGGAACACGGCCGCCCTCGATAAACATGATCATCACGAAGATGTAGGCAACGAGCAAGAGTACTACGGTGAAGTTAATATTCACAACCTGACCCTGTGAGAAGATCTCCGCAAACGAAGAGTCGCCACAGAAGAGAGCCAACGTAGCAAGACCCATCATCAAGGCGGGCTCTACCAAAGCACCATAGAGCGCCTCACGAGCAGCACCCATACCCTCGAACGAGCTACCTGTATCCATCGCCGCGAGGATAAGCGCGAAGCGAGAGAAGGCCAACAAATAGGCTACAAGGATGATATCGCCATGGAACGAGAACAAGGGCTCGAGGTTAGCGATGGGGATGAACAAAAAGGCCATGAGCGCAGCACCAAGATAGACACATGGTGCGATGCGAAAGAGTATGGTTGTTGTCGTTGAGTAGACAGCACCCTTACGCAACAGAAGGCGCACGTTGTAGATATGCTGCAAGAAGCGTGTGCCACGACGACCAGCAAGCACGGCACGCGTGCGGTTGATAACACCCGTAATAGAGAGTGCTACGACAACCATCAATAGTGTATTAAGTAGTTTAATCAACATAGCATTCAGTATTTTGGGTTAGAGGACACCGCAGAGTGTCAAAATGAGCACTACGACAAAGAACAAGAGGGCAAACGTGATGTAGTTGTTTACCTTACCGGTACGCAAGCGCATAACATACTCGTTGATGCGGTGCATCATCTGCACCCACCAGCGACCCAACAACGAGTCGATCTTATCGTTGTGGCGGATACGATAGCGGTGAGGCATGGGGAAGATCTCATCCTTGTCCACAGCGCGACCATCAACCGTATTCTTCATCAAGGGCTTACCAATGTTCTCCAAGCCCTCAGAGAATGACTCGCCAGTATACTGCATGCGAGTGTTTACAGCCGTAAAGCCACAACCCCATGTGGGGCCCTCGCTAACAACGCGGTTGCGCTGAGCGCTACGCTTGATGACGTAGAGCAATACCACGACCACAACAAAGGCGATGCTTACGTAGCTCAATGCTGAGAGTGTGGGTGCGAAGTGCTTGACAGCGATTGTGTTAACGCTGTTTGTAACCTGCTCCGCAACATCTGCGATGGGGAGGATGATATACTGAGGTGCAAGACCAATCATAAGGATGAAGGCTGCGGGGATACACATAGCTGCGATGCGCAAGTTATCTACCTCGGTGCACTCAGCAACATGGTGTGAGCGTGGCGAGCCAAGGAAAACAACGCTGTAGAGCTTTGTGAAGGCGAGAACCACGATACCACCGATGAGCGAGAGCACGATGATGCCAGTAACAGAGTAGAGCACCTCGTAGCCGCTGCTCACGCCGTTGAACATACCTATATATATAAGCAACTCTGAAACGAAGCCATTGAGCGGGGGAAGTGCGCAGATTGCTACCGTAGCAAAGAGCATCATGATAGCCGTAATGGGCATGTGCTTTGCCAAACCACCCATCTGGTTCATCGCCGTAGTGTGCATCTTTGAGTAGATGTTACCAGCGCTGAAGAAGAGCATGGTCTTGAAGAGCGAGTGGTTAACCATGTGCAACAACGCGCCGCACATACCACACATACCTACAAGGGGACTACCCGCAGCGTGACCCACAGCCGCGATACCGAGACCAATAAGGATCACACCAATGTTCTCAATACTTGAGTATGCCAACAAGCGCTTAACGTCGTTCTGCATAGCAGCGAAGATAACGCCCCAGAGACCTGTCACAGCGCCCGATACCAAGACAATGAGACCGATTGTGAAGAGCATATCGCCCTCGAGGTTCTCAACCTGCATAATGCGGATGATGCCATAGACACCCGTCTTGATCATCACACCCGACATGATAGCCGAGACGTGCGATGGTGCTGCGGGGTGTGCCTCGGGCAACCAGATGTGCATAGGGAACAAACCTGCCTTCATGCCGAAGCCGATGAAGAGCACCACAAAGAGTGGCAAGAGGTTGGCGTGCTCATAGTAGTCGTTGATAGCCGAGAAGTTAGCGCTGCCCGCGACATTGAACAACATCACGAAGCCAACAACCAAGAACAAGAAGCCGATATGCATCATAACCAAGTAGTTAAGCGCAGCACGGCGTACCTCCTGACGATCTGCCTCAAACAGAATGAGCATGAACGATGCGATGGTCATCAACTCCCACGCAAAGAGGAACGAGAAGCCTCCGCTCGACATCACCACGAGCATCATCGACACCACGAGCGTTACAAGCGCCGTGTAGTGCATCGAGATGTGTGCCTCCGAGAAGCGCTTGAGGTAGCCCTCAACATAGCCTCGCGAGTAGAGCACCGTAGCAACAGATGCCACCGAGATAATTACGAGCATGAGCGCCGAGAGTTTATCGACCGCGAGGCTCTCCTCGCCAAAGAACGGAGTCGTAAACTTTACGAGCTCGACAGTCTCGCCCATGAATGCCATAACAGCAACTGCCATGGCAGCAAGTGCAACGAGCGATACAACACCCGTTGCCGCCCACACCTTATACCGCTTTGGCACAAGGAAGATGACAAGGGCGATGATTATCGCCGCAAGAAGTGAGTACAAATACATAATAGTTTCTATTTCGTATTGGGTTACAGCTTATTAATCGTTGCAACAACGGTGGTTGCAACAACGGCAGCAGTCTCGGTGCGCAGACGCTCGCGACCGAGAGATATTGCCTTAAATCCATTTTGAAGCGCAAAGTTAATCTCTTCTTTTGAAAAATCGCCTTCAGGACCTATTAAAATTAGGGTATTGGCACCTTTTTTTACTAAATTTCCGAGATATGGACGCTCACCGAACGAACTATCGCAATGTGCGATGTATTTTTCGCCCTCAAAGTCCATTGCGATAACGTCGCGCACCGAGGTCAACTCGTGCAGCGTTGGGTGGTAGGCTTTGAGCGATTGTTTCACCGCTGCAGTGATAACTTTCTCCTCGCGCTCATGCTTTATCTGGCGTCGCTCGCTGTGGTCACACTCCAAAGGATAGACCTCCGAGATGCCAATTTCGGTTGCTTTTTCCAAAAACCACTCGAATCTGTCAATATTTTTTGTGGGTGCAACACACATGGTCAAACCATAGCTCATACGCTCATATTCAGGGATGGTCTCCACAACCTCTACTTCGCAGCGTTTCACATTGTCACTGACCACTTTACAGCGATGCATATTACCTTTTCCATCGGTCAAATGGAGCTCATCACCGACGGTCATTCTAAGCACTCTAACACAGTGTTTTGACTCCTCCTCGGGTAGTGTGTAACGGGGAAGAGAAATTTCAGGGGCATAAAATAGTTGCATTGGTCAATAATTTTTTTAACTTTGCAAAGTTAATTAAAGTTAATTAAAATCTATCATAGATGAAACGTATTTTGTTATTATCGTCACTATTGTGTGTTATGACACTGAATTATTCATGCACCAACGAGGTTGCAAACGACTCTACTAACCCTCTTTTGGAGGAGTGGACAACAGAGTTTGGCGTACCTCCTTTCGACAAAATTAAGGCTGAGCACTTCGCTCCCGCATTCGAGGTAGCAATCGCTGAGCACAAGGCTGAGATCGAGGCTATCGTAAACAACGAGGCTGAGCCTACATTCGAGAACACAATCGTTGCTCTCGACAACTCTGGCATCAAGCTCTCGGAGACAGGTCTTATCTTTGGCATGCTCTCATCTTCAGACCTCACTCCCGAGATGGAGAAGGTACAGGATGAGATGACTCCCATCTTGGAGGAGCACTCAAGCACTATCATGCTTAACGACGCTCTCTTCCAGCGCGTAAAGGTTGTATACGACAAGCGCGAGACACTTGGTCTTGATGAGGTACAGATGCGCCTTACTGAGAAGACTTACAACGACTTCGTACGCTCAGGCGCTTTGCTCCAGGGCGAGAACAAGGAGCGTCTCAAGCAGATCAACGCCGAGCTCGCTATGCTCACCGTAGAGTTCAGCAAGAACCTCCTTGCCGAGAACGCAGCATTCACACTCCACCTCGAGGCAAATCAGGTTGCAGAGCTTCCTGAGGGTGTTAAGGCTCAGGCTCGCGAGGCTGCTGAGGCTGCAGGCCAGATGGGTTACCTCTTCACACTCGACAAGCCCAGCTTGCTTCCATTCCTTACCTACTCTTCAAACCGTGACTTGCGTCGTGAGCTCTACAACGGCTACCTCATGCGTGGTAACAACGGTAACGAGTATGACAACAAGGAGATCGCCGAGAAGATGACTATGCTTCGCATCGAGAAGGCTCACCTCTTGGGCTACGACTCATACTCAGCATATGTTACTGCTGACCAGATGGCAGGCACTCCCGAGGCTGCATACGAGCTCTTGGAGGAGATCTTCTACCCTGCTGTTGAGTCTGCAAAGCTCGAGTTGGAGGAGATGAACGCTATGTTCCAGAAGGACTATCCTGGCGAGACTTTCGAGAAGTCTGACTGGTGGTACTACGCAGAGAAGGTGCGCAAGGATAAGTATCAGCTCGATGAGGAGGCTGTACGCCAGTACCTCTCACTCGACAATGTTCGCGAGGGTATGTTCTACCTTGCTAACCGCCTCTACGGCATCACATTCCGTCCTATCACAGCTCCTCGCTACCACAAGGAGTGTACTGTATACCAGGTTCTTGACCACGACCAGACACACCTCGGCGTTCTCTACATCGATCCATATCCACGTAAGGAGAAGAGCGGTGGCGCATGGTGCGGCAACTTCATCGAGCAGCGCTACATCGACGGCGAGCGTAAGGCTCCTGTTGTAGGCGTTGTTTGCAACTTCACACCTCCTACTGGCAAGACTCCTTCACTCCTCACTTTCGACGAGGCGGAGACTATGTTCCACGAGTTCGGTCACGCTCTCCACTGCCTCTTTGCAGATGTACGCTACCGCGGTCTTGCAGAGGTTGAGGGCGACTTCGTAGAGCTTCCTTCACAGGTAATGGAGAACTGGGCATTCCACCCCGAGATCCTCAAGGTTTACGCTACACACTACCGCACTGGCGAGGTTATTCCCGATAACCTTATCGAGAAGATTCAGCGTGCTTCGCTCTTCAACCAGGGCTTCACAACAACTGAGCTTGCTGCTGCGGCACTCATCGACTTGGATATCCACACTTTGGAGCAGCCTACAGACATCGACATCAACGCCTTCGAGAGCTACAACCTCTCTAAGCGTGGTCTTATCGAGCAGATTGCTCCTCGCTACCGCTACACATACTTCGCTCACATCTTTGCAGGTGGTTACTCTTCAGGTTACTACTTCTATCTCTGGGCTGAGGTATTGGATAAGGATGCTTTCGAGGCCTTCAAGTCAAGCAGCGACATCTGCGACAAGGATCTCGCACACAGCTTCCGCTACGACCTCTTGGCACAGGGTGGCCAGCGTCCAGGTATGGAGATGTATCGCAAGTTCCGTGGCGCTAACCCCGACAAGACTCCTATGCTCCGTGCCCGCGGCCTCTTGAAGCCCGAGCCCGTAGTTGAGGAGCAGGCTGAGGAGACAGCAGTTGAGATCGTTGACAAGACTGTTGTTCCTGTCAAGCCCGTCAAGCCCGCCAAGGCGCCATTGAAGCCCTCAATCAAGAAGTAAGGACAAAATTTTACTAACTTAAATACTATTTATGACAACTACAGCACTTATTATGTCAGCATTGACTGTAATGGCGACAACAGGTGAGAAGCCAGTTGTAGAGATGCCCGAGTCACTCAAGGGTAATCCATTGGTTGAGGAGTGGAACACTCCCTACCAGACACCTCCCTTCTCAGAGATTGAGTATGCGCACTACGAGCCCGCTATCGACTACGCTATCGAGCTTAACCGTGCCGAGATCGAGGCTATCGTAAACAACCCCGAGGCTCCTACATTCGAGAACACTATCGTGGCTATGGAGCAGTCAGGCAAGTTGCTTAACCGCGCTACAGGCGTATTCTTCTGCATTAACGGTTGTATGACATCTCCCGAGATGCAGCAGATTGCACTCAACATCACTCCTAAGCTCACTGAGCTCGGCAACGACATCTCTCTTAACCCCGCTTTGTTCGAGCGCGTTAAGGTGGTGTACAACCAGCGCAAGAAGCTTAAGCTTGACCAGGAGGATATGACACTCTTGGAGAATACTTACAAGAGCTTCGCACGCTCAGGCGCTTTGCTCGAGGGCGAGGATAAGGAGCTCTACCGTCAGTACTCTTCAGAGCTCTCACAGCTCACACTCCAGTTCGGTCAGAACGCTTTGAAGGCTACAAACGCTTTCTCTTACAACATTACCGATGAGGCTAAGGTTGCAGAGTTGCCCGACTTCGTAAAGGAGGGTATGGCTGCTGAGGCTGCTGCACGCGGCCAGCAGGGCTGGACTGTTACACTCGACGCTCCCAGCTACAGCCCCTTCATGACCTACTCTACACAGCGCGACATCAAGGAGATCCTCTACCGTGCATACAACACACGTGGTCTCGGTGGTGAGTTCGACAACCAGGAGAACATCCGCCGCATCGCTGAGCTCCGCCTCAAGATCGCTAACTTGCTCGGCTACAAGTGCTACTCTGACTACGTTTTGGAGGATCGCATGGCAGAGAGCACAAAGACTGTTAACAAGTTCCTCGCACAGCTCAACAAGGCTACTTTGAGCTACGCAAAGAAGGATGTTGCAAACATCACTGCTTATGCACAGTCACTCGGTTTCGAGGGCGAGCTTATGCCTTGGGACTTCGGCTACTACAACGAGAAGTATAAGGAGGCTATGTACTCTATCAACGACGAGCAGATTAAGCCCTACTTGCAGCTCGAGAGCGCTAAGGAGGCAGTATTCATGCTCGCAGGTAAGCTCTATGGCCTTACTTTCACAGCTGTAGACAACATCGAGACATACCACCCCGAGGCAAGCGTATATGAGGTTCGCGACAACGCTGGCGAGCTTATGGCAGTCCTTTATATGGACTTCTTCCCACGTGAGTCAAAGCGTCAGGGTGCATGGATGACAGAGTTCCGTGGCGTAAATGTTGTTGATGGTCAGGAGCAGCGTCCTTTGGTGCAGCTCGTTATGAACTTCACTAAGCCTACAGGCAACACTCCATCATTGCTCACATTCGACGAGTTCACTACATTCCTCCACGAGTTCGGTCACGGTCTCCACGGCATCCTCGCTAAGGGTAAGTACGAGTCTATCAACGGCACATCTGTTAAGCGCGACTTTGTTGAGCTTCCATCACAGATCATGGAGAACTGGGCATACGAGAAGGAGTACCTCGACCTCTGGGCTAAGCACTACCAGACTGGCGAGCCTATGCCTGCTGAGCTCATCGAGAAGATCGTAGCAGCCAAGAACTACCTCGCAGCATACTACAACGTGCGTCAGCTCTCATTCGGTATGCTTGATATGGCATGGCACACAATCACTACTCCTTACACAGGCGACGTTCTTGAGTTCGAGAAGAAGGCTATCGCTCCTACTCAGGTTCTTCCCGTAGTTGATGGCACAGCAATGCAGACTGCCTTCACTCACATCTTCAGCGGTGGTTACGCTTCAGGCTACTATGGCTACAAGTGGGCTGAGGTTCTCGCAGCAGATGCTTACTCATACTTCACTGAGGAGGGTATCTTCTCTAAGAAGGTTGCAGGCAAGTTCCGCCACGAGGTTTTGGAGAAGGGTGGTCACGAGCATCCTATGACTCTCTACAAGAACTTCCGCGGCCACAAGCCTAAGACACAGTCACTCATCGACCAGATGGGCTTGAAGTAGGCTTCACGCTAACGCTATTTAACACAAAGGGCTACCCGAAAAGGTAGCCCTTTGTTGTTTATCTATCTCTGCTCTCTTCGTCTCGGCAGCTCGATATACTCCGTGTAGATTAGTTCCGTATGAGGATTTGACGACCACACCTCCTGGCGGATGGCCTTGGTGCCGTAGGGGATAAAGAGAAACTTGCGTGGTACACGATGAACAACTTGATGCAATGTATCAATGGTGTGCACGCTATAGCTCAGCGAGTCACCAAAGAGTATGCCCTCTACCCTGCTCCAGACATCAGCACCCACAAAGTGGCGCGCGGGCATAGCAACCGTATCGTGCAGAACAACCGTATCGCGCACAATAACTGTATCAGTAAGCGTGGTAACAGCGACACTCTTAGCGTAGCTCTCGGCGCGTCTGAGGCCTATTCCAAGCGAGGCTATCTCCTCGGCATCGCGCTGGCGCTGAGCGCGAAACTCCGACAACTCCAGCTCCAGAATCTCGACCGTGGCGACAGACTTACCACTCTCGGTGCGATAGTACTCTACACCCTCAAGTAGGGCTTGCTCATTACCCCGCAGGCGAGCATTCTCATTAATAAGGTAGTGGATAACAACTCCGCAGACAACAACGGAGATAAGGGCGACAACAGCCGTCCAAAACAGAAACTTTTTCATAGACTTTAGGGTTATAATTCGGCACAAATATACAACCTACAAAAGCCCACGCTTTCTAAAAATTATACCTATTAGAATTGCACCGCGCACGAGAGACCCAAGGCGCGGGTGTTGGTGTCGTAGATGGGTGTGGCAACAAGCGCCTGACCGCTACGAGGAATCTTGAAGATATGACGGCTCAAGGGGAGCATCCAGTAGCCAATCCTCGCCGAGAGGATTCCAAAGCCCGCACCTGCAATCACATCGTTGAGCCAGTGGCGACCATTATACATGCGCATAACACCCACCGTCGTAGCCATGGCATATGCTGCGAGACCTGCACCCCAGCCATACTCCGAGCGCACAAGCTCTGCACCAGCAAATGCCGTAGTGGTATGTCCCGATGGGAAGGAGTTGCGTCTGCCACTAAATGGGCGTGGCTCACGCACCGCATACTTGACACTCTGCGAGAATGCCGCAACCGAGAGGTATGTCACCGTAGCCACCGCAACACGCTCGCCAAAGCTGTGCTTCGCGCGCACGCCCATAAAATCAAAGGTCAGGTATAGCGCCACGGGGAGATACTGTACATAGTCATCGAAGTGGTACTTTCTGCCACCCGACCACTCATAGAACTGATCGTTGACAGCAACACTTACGCCGCGCAACGGAGCATTCTCACCCACGCCGAGAGCACCTACGGTAATAAGCGCCGCGGGGGCTATAAGCTGCGTGGGACGGAACCGCGTCGAGTAGGTCTGGTTTGCCTCCCACCATCCGTCATTCTTCATAACACTCGCCTCAACATCATCCAATATATCAGCTATTTGCGGGGGGGGGACGACCAAACTATCGCGCGAGATCTCGGTGCGCACAGAGCCGAAGGCACTTGCCACAGCAAGCACCACGAAGAGCGATATGAGCAACAATCGACGCACCATATTTGACCCTTTTTCGATACTTTATGGTGCAAAAATAAGAATTATAGTTCATTGTACGAACCATAGTCGACATTTTTTTGTTGCTCAACAGAAAAAAGACCACACCCCAGCTTTTAGCTCTGCCGGAGGGTGAATTTCATAAAAGTTTGTAAATTCTTGGTCGAATAATTGGTGAATTAATAAAAAAGTAGTAATTTTACATGATATTATACGTATCTAAGTGCGAACACAAACAATTAAATAAACATAAAACAACTAACTATGGCTATTAATTATTCAGGTAAGACTCGCATTGAGAGCGATCTTCTCGGTGAGATGGAGGTGCCCGTTGAGGCTCTTTATGGCGTGCAGACATTGCGCGGTATTGTAAACTTCCCTATCAGCCGCTTCCACCTCTACGACTATCCATTGTTCATCAACGGTCTCGCTATGACCAAGCTTGGCGCTGCTGAGGCTAACCACCAGCTCGGTCTCTTGACTGACGAGCAGTTCGACGGCATCTCTAAGGCATGCCTCGAGATCATGCAGGGTCAGCACCACGAGCACTTCCCTTGCGATATGATTCAGGGTGGTGCAGGTACAACAACTAACATGAACGCAAACGAGGTAATCGCTAACCGTGCACTCCAGATCATGGGTCACCAGGCTGGCGAGTATCAGTATTGCTCACCCAACGACCACGTAAACTGCTCACAGTCTACAAACGATGCATACCCTTGCGGTAT
>JAFZGE010000095.1 GCA_017555545.1 Alistipes sp. | reverse complement strand
TATCTATACTTCCCAAAAATAAAACAACAACACCCACCATTGCGGTGGGTGTTGTCATATCCTATCAACTTAAATTAGTTGAGGTTGAGGCGCTCAGCGCTATAGAGGTAACGCTTGATACTGCGCTTAGGAGTCTTGACGAACTCCTCGCGGTGGATTACGATGTTAGCAACCTTCTCGTATGAAGCAACCATAGTGTTGAGCTGCTTGAGGTTCTCATCCATAATCTCCTGCAAGTTATCCAATGCAACGCCCTCTGCGTTAGCCAACTCATAGTCGGGAACAACCAAGGCTGTGAGACGACCATTATTCTCGATAACCAAAGACTCGGCAACCATATAGAGGTTGTTGAGGCGCTCCTCAATCTCCTCAGGGTAGATGTTCTGGCCTGAGCCTGAGAGGATCATGGTCTTGCAACGACCGCGGATGTAGAGTGTTCGGTCTGCATCCATAGTACACATATCGCCTGTGTGCATCCAGCCGTCCTCCTCCAAAACTGCCTTAGTGGCGCTATCATTCTTGTAGTAGCCCTTCATGACATGCTCACCACGGATAAGCAACTCGCCAGGTATGTTCTGAGGGTCGCGTGACTCGATGCGAGCCTCCAAGAGACCATCAAGAACGCGGCCGCATGAGCCTGGCTTGAAGTACTGTGGCAACTCGAAACTGATGAGAGGTGCACACTCTGTCATGCCGTAACCAATGGTGATGGGGAACTTGATCTTACGCAAGAAGTCCTCAGTCTCCTGGTTGAGAGCTGCACCACCCACGATAAAGATCTCTACGCAGCCACCAAACTGCTCCATAAGGCGCGACTTGATAGTAGAGTAGATTGCTGTGTTAAGCAATGGAATACGCATAGCAATACTCATAGGACCCTGCTCCAACATAGGAAGGATGCTCTTGCGATATACCTTCTCGAGGATGAGGGGTACAGAGCAAACTGCTGTGGGGCGTGTAACCTTCATCGCCTCGACAAGAATCTTGGGCGATGGAATGCGACCCAAGAGGGTGATGTGACCACCGCAAGCGAGGGGTGAGAGGAAGTCGAAAGTACAGCCATAGGCGTGTGCCAAAGGCAAGAACGACAATGTGCGTGAGCCCTTACGGAAGTAGTGGTCGCCAGTGTCGGGGTTAATCATGTTCTTGGCAAAGATGACGTTACCTGTAAGGTTGTTTACGGTAAGCATAACGCCCTTTGATGAACCTGTTGTACCCGATGTGTAGTTGAGCAGGCAGACCTCATCGTTGGGGATGTCTGCATACTTGATATCATCTATGCTGAAGCCACGGGGGTATGCCTCGCGGTAGTTCTGCAACATATTCTTCATGTAGTTGGTGAGCTTGTCGCCACTCTTCTCATAGATTACATGGTAGTCTGTGAGTGAGAATACTGCGTCGATAGCGGGAATCTGGTCACCCTCGATATCATCCCAGAAGTTGTCGCCCAAGAAGAGCAGCTTACTCTCTGAGTGGTTGATGATGTTGATTACATCGTTGGGGTTAAAGTCCTGAAGGATAGGTACAATAACTGCGCCATAGGTGATTGTTGCGATATAGCTAATGCACCAGCGAGTGTTGTTACGACCGATAAGTGCAATCTTGTCACCCTTCTCGATACCAGCCTCCTTAAACATGAGGTGCAACTTTGCAACCTCCTTTGCAATCTCATAATATGAGAATGACTCGCCCTTGAAATAGTCAGTCAAAGCAGACATCTCGCGGTTGTCGCGGAAGCTCTGCTCGTAGAGCTTAATAAGATTCTGTTCCAGCATATTTATTATGTTTTGGAATTATACTCTATTGTATTTGCGACTACAAATATAATAAAATTTTGCTACCTTTTGAAATATTCAACCGATTTTCTTATCATTAAAATGATATTTTTAGAATAAATAAGTTAATATACACTGATTATTAGAGTGTTGCATGATTATGTCGTATGAATTTTATGGATAAAAATTATTCTACAAGTAAAATTGACCTATTTTTTCACCATATTTCGCATGCTCGGAAGCGAGTTTTTTGGACTTGCTATTTGAACTTTCCAAAACTTTTCATATATTTGCATGATGTTTGGCTCTTTAGTTCAAGGGATAGAACGAAGGTTTCCTAAACCTTAGATCCGGGTTCGAGTCCCGGAGGGGCCACATAGATCACAATCCATGTGGGTTGTGATTTTTTGTTTAATAAATTGGGTGAGTTGCGCGCCTAATTAGCTCAGCTTCGCTCAGTCCTTCGTTTATAAATTCGCGGTTTATGATATGCAACGGTGGGGTGGGTTTGTTGTTTCGTGAAATATGTGCTATATTTGCATAATAAGTGCGAGGTGATTTGCATTATTAAAACAAGTAACAACTAAAATAGAATAACATGGAAAACTATTCAACAACAACTCGAGTTATAGATCAGTCGGTAGTGTCGGCGCTCTTCAAGAGTACATACTTGCAGATGGCTGCGGCATTGACTGTTACGGCGCTCACGGCATTCTTCCTCCCATATTCGGGACTCTTCGAGATGCTATTCTTCACCGCAGATGGTACATTCACTATGGCGCCCATGTGGATTGCCATTATTGCTGAGTTTGCTGTCGTTATGTGGCTCTCGGCACGCCTCTTCTCTATGTCGATGGCAAAGGCAACACTGCTATTTATCCTCTACTCGGTGCTTAATGGCGTTACGCTATCGATGATATTCCTAATGTTTGATATCGGATCTATTGCCGTAACGTTTGCGGTTACAGCAGGAATGTTCTTCGTTACCAGCTTGATCGGCTATGTTACACGCATGAACCTCTCGAAGTTCGGCGGCGTGTTAATGATGTTGCTAGTGGGTATTATCATCGCTACCGTAGTAAATATCTTCTTGGGTTCGGAGATGGTCTACTGGGTGACTACATACATTGGCGTTATTGTATTTGCGGGTCTTGCGGCGTTTGATACCAACAAACTTAAGCAGATATATATCGAGCATGGTGAGGCTGGTGAGATGGGTCAGAAGCTTGCGCTTATGGGTGCGCTTACGCTCTACCTCGACTTTGTAAATCTCTTCTTGTTCCTGTTGCGCATCTTCGGTGATAGAAAGTAATATATATAATAATAAGTGAGTCGGCGAAAGTCGACTCATTTTTATTTGTTTTGTAATAGGTTCGTAACAAACCCTTTTCAATGATGTTAAAGTTTTGTTACATTTTATTTCTCCTCTTGCACGATATTCTGCCGTGTGTTACATTTGTGGTCGGAAAACTGAAATAACAAAAATTATTACTATATGATGAGTGTTTTTACAATTCTTGGCGCTCTGGGTATGTTTCTCTACGGAATGAACCTTATGAGTGGCGGTTTGCAGAAGGCAGCAGGTAGCAAGATGCGAGGCTTCCTTACAGCAATGACTTCAAATCCCTTTAAGGGTGTGATGACGGGTGTCGGTATTACGTCGGTTATCCAGTCATCTTCAGCAACAACGGTAATGACTGTGGGCTTCGTGAACGCAGGTCTCTTGACGCTTTCGCAGGCTGTGGGTGTGATTATGGGTGCCAACATCGGTACTACAATCACCGCGTGGATGGTGTCGCTCTTGGGTTTCAAGGCCGATATCGCAACCTTCGCTGTACCACTCATGGCGCTTGGCTTCCTCTTTAGCCTTTCGAAGCGTGATAAGCGTCGCCACATCAGTGAGCTTATCATCGGTTTCTCGCTCCTCTTCCTTGGTTTGTCGTTGATGAAGGGTGCTGTGCCCGATTTGCGTGAGACACCTGAGGTGCTTGCTTTTATCCAGAACTGGACAAGCTATGGCTTTGGCTCGGTGCTTATCTTCTTGTTGCTTGGTACAATTTTAACCCTCGTGTTGCAGTCATCTTCAGCAACCATGGCACTCACGCTTATTATGGTGAACATGGGCTGGATTCCATTCGAGATGGGAGCGGCAATGGTGCTTGGTGAGAACATCGGTACAACAATTACTGCAAATATCGCTGCAGCGGTGGCTAATGCCAACGCACGCCGTGCAGCTATGGCGCATACGTTGTTCAATGTCTTCGGTGTGATTTGGGCTCTCGCGCTCTTTACGCCATTCCTCAAACTCGTTGGTTTGACCATCACTTGGTTTGGTTTGCCCAATCCTTTGGAGGTTAACGATGGTACATCGGCGCTCTATGGTGTCTCAATGCTCCACACATTGTTCAATGTCATTAACACTTGCATCCTTATCTGGTTTGTTCCAGTCATTGTTAAACTTTCGGAGAAGCTTATCAGAGAGCGAAAGCGCGAGACTGAGGAGACCATTAAGCTTAAGTTTATCGACGCTGGTCACCTCTCAACAGCCGAGCTTGCAGTAGGTCAGGCGCGTAACGAGGTTGTTCACTTTGCAGAGATATCACGCCGAGGTGTAGACTTTATCCGCACGGCTATCAATGCAACCAACGATAAGGAGTTTGAGGAGATTCATGAGCGTCTTGTTAAGTACGAGGAGATTTCAGACCGTATCGAGTATGAGATTGCGCAGTTCTTGAATGCTCTACCAGAGGATAGCATCTCGGAGGAGACGCGCACCGAGACAAAGCGTATGTATAAGATTATCGGCGAGCTTGAGAGTTTGGGTGACTCAGGCGAGAGCATTAGTCGCATCCTCTCACGTCGCAATAGCCACGGTAAGACATTTACAGATGAGCAGAAGGCTAAAATCGAGACTATGCTCAAGGCTGTAGATAAGGCCTATGGTATTATGATTGACAATCTCAAGGCGGAGAAGTTCGAGCCCCTAGGCTTGCGCTTGGCTACCGATTGCGAGATTGAGATTAACGACTTGCGTAACAATATCCGCGAGGAGGAGATTCACAAGATTGAGACTGACGGCTCCAACTACCAGTCGAGCGTCTACTATCTCGATACCATATCGGAGATCGAGCGCATGGGTGACTTTATCATCAACATCTCACAGGCGTTGGACGAGTAGGGTAGTGTTAAATTGTGGCCTATCCAATTAGGATAATAATGTTTCGGCGGTGAATTTCACCGCCGAAATTGTTTATTAATGGAGTATTGTGTCGTTGTTGTCGATTTTTTTTCGATTTTCTCTTGACTAGTTCCTTATGTCATGTGTTAACTTTACACTTGCCATCAAGTAAATCGTAATTATTACATATATTGACTACTATTCGTCGTAT
>JAFZGE010000094.1 GCA_017555545.1 Alistipes sp. | reverse complement strand
GAGGGTCGCAGCGACATCTACTACCTCCTCGGCGTAGCATACAACGAGAAGGGTCAGTTCGATGAGGCTATCGCAGCTATGAAGAACGTTACAGCAGGTAACAACGTAGCTAACGCAGCAGCTGTTATTGAGGCTTTGACTGCACAGCAGAAGTAATTTCTTGTGATAAGGGGTCATCTTCGACCTCTCAATCAATAGCCCGAATGGGACGTACGTCAATGTACTACCCATCCGGGCTTTTTTCATGTCATCACCACATCTACACCACTCTAATAAGAAACTGGCGAGAGACATCAAGAGACGTCGCTACCAACAACCTTTGTCCGAATCATCCCTTTTGTCTCTTTTGTCCCTTAAGTCTCTTATGCCTCAAAAAAACTAGGCGCTGACCCATCCGAGTCAGCGCCTACTTCTATTTTAGAATCAGTCTCTATCGTGTGCCGAAGATTCTGTCGCCAGCATCACCCAAGCCTGGAAGGATATAGTTCTTCTCGTTGAGACCCTCATCGAGTGCCGCAAGGAAGATGTCTACATCGGGGTGCATCTTCTCCACTGCTGCAACGCCCTGGGGCGAAGCAACCAAGCACATAAGGCGAATCTGTGTGTAGCCATCCTCCTTCAAACGCTTAATAGCGTCGCAGGCGCTACCACCAGTTGCGAGCATAGGGTCGGTAACGATAACCATGCGATCCTTGTTCTCGGGCATCTTGTAGTAGTAGAAGACGGGCTGGCAGGTAACCTCATCGCGGTACATGCCGATATGGCCTACGCGTGCAGAGGGGATAAGTGCCAAGAGACCATCTACCATGCCGAGACCAGCACGAAGGATAGGTGCGATAACCACCTTCTTACCCGAGATGGTTGGTGCGTTCATCTTCTGCAAGGGTGTCTCGATCTCCTCGTATGTGAGAGGGAAGTCGCGAGTAACCTCATAGCCCATGAACATTGCAATCTCCTTAAGAAGGTCGCGGAACTTGTTGGTTGAGGTCTCCTTATTACGCATAATGCTAAGTTTATGCTGTACGAGTGGATGGTCTATAATGTGTAGTGCCATAGTGATTTGTTTTATGTTCTAACTGCAAATATAGCGATATTTTTGGGAAAAGAGTAGTCTTTTAGGCAAATAATTGTTATTTTTGCGATTAGATAATACTCTATCATTATGACTTCTAAAACGAAACTTGGCCCAGTGCAGAAGACCGTTGTAGGTGCACAGTTCCTATTTGTCGCCTTCGGTGCTACTGTTCTTGTGCCGCTTCTCGTGGGCTTAGACCCTTCGGTTGCACTCTTCACTGCTGGTATCGGCACGCTCATTTTCCACCTCGTAACCAAGGGCAAAGTGCCCATCTTCCTTGGTAGTAGCTTCGCATTTATTGCGCCCATCATCAAGGCTACGGAGCTCTATGGTCTCCCTGGTACACTCTCGGGACTCGTTGCCGTGGGTGCTGTCTATGGTGTCATGAGCCTCTTGATTCGTTTGCGCGGTGTGGGCTTTATCGGCCGACTATTCCCTCCCGTTGTTGTAGGCCCCGTGATTATGCTCATCGGTCTTTCGCTCGCGGGAACAGGTGTACAGATGGCATCTTCAAATTGGGCGCTTGCCATTGTCGCTCTTACCACTACGGTTG
>JAFZGE010000093.1 GCA_017555545.1 Alistipes sp. | reverse complement strand
CGTGTGTTAGGCTGTAGAGGATATTAGGCTCGATATTTGCAGATTATATGGGTGATGCACCCCACAAGTGTGTCAGCGTTCTTTATATAGAAAAATCTATCCCGCATAGATTCCTTAAAAGCTTTGCGAACTGTACAATTTATATAACATTGGGACAACTCTCGAGAGAAGTATCAAAACAAGGCCTCAACCCTTCGGGGTGTGCTAATACCACCAGTGGACTGTTGCGTGCCTCGGAGCCCCACCTATGACTTATCTGCGGATTCGTCAAACAAGTTAAGGAGTCCGTGCGGATTTTTTTTTTTTGAACTAACATAAAACTAACAACTATATAACATTCAACAACTATGGAACCAGTAATTTTGACAGTCGTCGGTTTGGTGGTTGGTGCTTTGGTAGGAGGTTTTGCCGCCTATTTCATTGCTAAATCACGCGCCAAGGCAATCGTAGCGAAGGCCGAGGCAGATGGCGAAATGATAAAGAAGGAGAAGATGTTGCAGGCTAAGGAGAAGTTCATCCAGCTTAAGAGCGACCACGATCGCCAGGTGAATGAGCGTAACCAGAAGCTTCAGCAGAGCGAGCAGCGCGCAAAGCAGTTGGAGGCAAACCTCCAGCACAAGGAGCGCGACCTCGACAAGAAGTCTGCAGACTATGATAAGCGCAAGGAGCAGCTCGAGGCTCAGTTCCAGACCGTAGAGACCAAGAAAGAGGAGCTCGCAGCGGTAATCAAGGAGCAGAACACACGTCTTGAGCAGATCTCTGGCATGAGCTCGGAGGAGGCTAAGAATGTCCTTATCGAGAACATGAAGAACGAGGCTAAGGCCGAGGCTGCAGCATACGTGGCTGAGACTATCGAGGAGGCTAAGCTCTCAGCAACAAAGGAGGCTAAGCGCATCGTGGTAGCATCTATCCAGCGCGTAGCAACTGAGACTGCTATTGAGAACGCCGTAACTGTATTCAACATCGAGTCGGATGAGGTTAAGGGCCGTATCATCGGTCGTGAGGGTCGTAACATTCGCGCTTTGGAGGCTGCTACAGGCATCGAGATCATCGTTGATGACACCCCCGAGGCTATCATCCTTTCGGGCTTCGACCCCGTTCGCCGCGAGATTGCACGCCTCGCATTGCACCAGCTCGTAACAGATGGTCGTATCCACCCCGCTCGCATCGAGGAGGTTGTAGCAAAGGTTAAGAAGCAGATCGAGGAGGAGATCGTAGAGGTGGGTAAGCGCACCACTATCGACCTCGGCATCCACGGTCTTCACCCCGAGCTTATCCGTCTTATCGGTAAGATGAAGTATCGCTCTTCATATGGTCAGAACCTCTTGCAGCACGTTCGCGAGACAGCAAACCTCGCAGGCATCATGGCAGCAGAGTTGGGTCTCAACCCCAAGGCAGCACGCCGCGCAGGTCTCTTGCACGATATCGGTAAGGTGCCCGATGATGAGCCAGAGTTGCCACACGCAATTATCGGTATGAAGCTTGCGGAGAAGTACAAGGAGAAGCCCGATGTATGCAACGCTATCGGTGCTCACCACGATGAGGCAGAGATGACATCGCTCATTGCACCTATCATCCAGGTGTGTGACGCGATCTCTGGTGCTCGTCCAGGTGCTCGCCGCGAGGTTGTGGAGTCATACATCAAGCGTCTTAAGGAGATGGAGG
>JAFZGE010000092.1 GCA_017555545.1 Alistipes sp. | reverse complement strand
GCCCGCATCACACAAGCAGATGGCAAAGAAGAGCATATAGAAGAGGCCGAAGATGCCTGTGAGGTCCATTGTGCCGTACTTTGGAAGTGCGTACATCGAACCGATAAGCTCAAACAAGCGTGCAAACTTATTGTTCTTAAGCTTTACGGGAGCATCATCCTCCATATTTGCATCGCGGCGCTCGAATACGAGGTAGGGATACTCCTTCAGGAGAGCATCAACCTTATCTGCAGTATCAGCCTCAGCCCAACCCTCCAAGAGGATAAGCGAGCCATCAGCCTCACGCTGTGCCATAGCACCAATCTTCAAGCCCTGCAACTGCTCCTTGAGCTTTCCGCTCTCCGCAGCAATGAGTGCAGTTGAGAGTGCAGCACGCGAGAATACCTCGTTAAGAGCCTCATCACGAGCGACCAACTCATCGGCCTTGGCACGAAGCTGTACGCTATTCATGTCGGGAAGGCGTACCTCCTGACCATCTACCAAGTACTGAACATCGCCTGTTGTAACAACCGCAAAGTAGACACCCGACTGTGTGCGAGCAATCTCTGCGATGGTTACGCCCTCGATAGCCTCAGCCACAAAGCGGTCGAATGCCGCAGCCTGAGCCACAAAGAGGCGAACATTTACACCACGACCTGCGAGGCGGTCAATCTCTGCCGCAGAGAAGTTACCCCATGGGGCTACATCATCTGCAAGCTTACGAAGACGTGCCTCCTCCTGCTGCAACTGCTGGCGGTCATCACGCGCAGCGGTGTAGCACTCATAAGCCTCCTCACCCGAAGCATAAGGCATGGCGTTAGCATTAAACGCCTTTGACTTAGCAAACGCCGAGAGGAACTCAACAGCCTTAGTGCGTGCCTCAATCTCGGTGAGTACCGAGCGGTCAGCCTCCGAAGGCTCCCAGCCTGTGGTGGTGATGTCCACCAAACCAAGCTCGCGAAGTGTCTCGACAAAGCGCTCCTGCTCACCAGCATAGAGCACAATGTCATAGCGTATCATCTTACTGATCATGCGTTAGGCTCCTCCATAGCCTCGGCTTGCGCCTGACGAGTTTTCACAATCTTCTGAGCTGACTTACTGAGGTTCTCCTCATCCTCCATAAATCGCTTAATCTTACGTATGGCATCCTCATAACCAGGTATCTGTACCTTTTCGTAGAGGTTTACCTTCTGAGTAGTTTTGCGTCGCGCATAGTCCAAGAGCTCCATCTTGTGCTGGTGTACCTCGAACTCGATACCGAGTCGAGACATCTGCTTGAGAACTCTGATACCCTCAGCATACCAAACTGGGGCTGAGAAGAGGTCATAAGGCTTCTCCTCGTAGACAATGTCATTCAAAATGGGTATGCGCACGCCCGCAATCTTCTGTGTCGTAAGTTCGACATCGACGATGCGGATAAGATCACAATCAAACTCTCCCCAAAGCTGCACCATATAGTCGTAGGCGGCAATAAGCTCGTCCAACTCCTTACGGAATGCTAATGCGGAGTCCTTCGCACGCTTAACCTCCGAACGCAATGCACTCTCCTTACTCTTAATCGTAGGCAAGGCATTCTTTCGGATTTTGAGCTGCTTGTTCAGCTCACCGAGCGAGGTCTTGTTATACTGAAATTTGATTGCCATAAGCTATCGTTATGCTTTCCAATATTTATCTGAGAGCTCCTGCTTGATGCTTACCTCACCCTTGTTGAAGTACTTAGCGAAGAGTGTCCAAGCGGTGTCAAGCATCTGCTCGATCTCGATGTTTACGTCGATAGAGAGCAACTTCTCTGAGTAGTCGTGAGCAAACTTCAATGCACGCTCGTCGTAGTCTGAGAGGTCGAAACCGTTCTCCAACTTAGTCTTAGCATTAGCAGCATCAGCATACAAACGTACGCAGGCGTTCATAACCTGTGGGTGATCCTCACGAGTCTTCTTACCGATTACCAACTGCTTCAAACGAGACAACGAACGGAATGGGTCAACGATAACCTTACCTGTGTCGGTGTCGTTACGCAAGAAGAGCTGACCCTCGGTGATGTAACCTGTGTTATCAGGGATAGCGTGAGTAATGTCACCACCAGAAAGTGTTGTAACGGCGATGATGGTGATAGAACCACCGTTAGGCAACTGTACGGCCTTCTCGTAGATCTTTGCCAAGTCCGAGTAGAGTGAACCAGGCATAGAGTCCTTAGAAGGAATCTGATCCATACGGTTAGACACGATAGCCAAAGCATCGGCGTAGAGGGTCATATCCGTCAACAATACCAACACCTTCTCGCCCTTATCTACTGCGAAGTACTCAGCAGCTGTCAATGCCATATCGGGCACCAAAAGACGCTCTACGGGAGGGTTATCAGTTGTGTTAACGAACGATACGATACGATCCAAAGCACCTGCGTTCTCGAAGACATGCTTGAAGTACAGGTAATCGTCGTTTGACAGACCCATACCTCCGAGGATAATCTTGTCAACATCTGCACGTAAAGCAACCTGAGCCATAACGTTGTTGTATGGCTGGTCAGGATCGGCGAAGAATGGAATCTTCTGGCCTGATACGATGGTGTTGTTAAGGTCAATACCTGCGATACCTGTTGCAATCAACTCTGATGGCTGGATACGACGGAATGGG
>JAFZGE010000091.1 GCA_017555545.1 Alistipes sp. | reverse complement strand
GGAGCGCCTTATCGCTGTGGCAGAGGCTGCGGGACTTAACTTCGAGGTTGTGAAGCGTGAACCCAAAAAGGGTGGCATCATTCTTTCGTTGTGCCCTACGCCATATACACACAACAATGAGAGCTACGCAATTTTAACCGATAAGGGGAATGTCTATATTTGGGGCCACGATGCCGCAGGCTTGTTCTATGCTCTCCAGACTGCGCGTCAGTTGGTTGAGAGTGGCGAGTGGAAGAAAGGATTTATTGCAGACTACCCACGCTTCGGCTATCGCGGTGTGTTGATAGATATCTCGCGCCACTTCCGCTCGGTGGATTTCCTTAAGCGTCAGATAGATATGATGGCACGCGTGAAGATGAACCGCCTGCACCTGCACCTTACGGATGCTGCGGGCTGGCGACTTGAGATTGAGAGCTACCCACGCCTTACGAGCTATGCTGCATGGCGCACACCCCACGACTGGAAGGGTTGGTGGTATGGCGACCGTCAGTTTGTAGAGGAGGGCACGGAGGGTGCTTCAGGTGGCTACCTCACAAAGGAGGAGGCTCGCGAGTTGGTGGCATACGCTGCCGACCGCTACGTGACTATCATCCCAGAAATTGAGATGCCTGGCCACTCTGATGAGGTCTTGGCGGCATACCCCGAGCTCAAGTGTACGAACAATCCCGAGCGTCAGGGCGACCTCTGCATTGGCAAGGAGGCGACATTCGAGATGATGCAGGCGATACTCGATGAGGTTATCGAGATCTTCCCCTCGGAGTATATCCACATCGGTGGTGACGAGGCCGGCAAGGGCGATTGGGTGCAGTGTGAGGATTGTCAGCGCCGTATGCGCGAGGAGGGCTTGGAGAGTGTTGATGAGTTGCAGAGCTACATGATACATCGCATCGAGGAGTACCTCAATGCGCGTGGCCGCCAGATTATCGGTTGGGATGAGATCTTGGAGGGTGGTCTTGCACCCAACGCTACGGTTATGTCGTGGCGTGGCGAGGAGGGTGGTCTCATGGCTGCCGAGGCGGGACATAAGGTTGTTATGTCGCCCCATGGCTACTGCTATATTGATGCACCACAGGATGCCCCCTACTCACAGCCCGAGAGCATCGGCGGTTATCTTCCTTTGGAGAAGGTATATTCGTATGACCCCGCTCCTAAGACTATGTCGAAGGATGTAAGCAAGTATATCCTTGGTGTTCAGGCTAATTTGTGGGCAGAGTTCATTGTTGAGGACTCGCACTATGAGCATATGTTGTGGCCACGTGCCATTGCCGTTGCGGAGATAGGCTGGTCATGGCCATTCAATAGAGATTATGCAGATTTCCGTCGTCGCGCGGTGGATATTGTAGACCGCATGATTGAGGAGGGCTACACCCCCTTCGACCTGAAGAATGAGATTGGCAACCGCCCCGAGTCGTTGGAGGATGTCGACCACTTGGCATTGGGTAAGAGTGTGACCTACCTCGAGCCCTCGCGCTACTACGCTCCGAAGTATGCTGCGGCATGGGATGCAACGCTAACGGACGGCAAGCGTGGCACATGGACCTATGCCGATGAGCGTTGGCAGGGCTTCTTAGGTCGCGGTGGTGTGGATGTTATAATCGACCTCGAGAAGGTTACAAAGATTAAGAGCATCAGTGCCGATTTTATGCAGATATGTGGCCCCGGTGTTTTTATGCCGTGCTTAGTGGAGATAGCTATATCTGAAGATGGCGAGAACTACACAAAGATTGCAGAGATTGAGCACGAAGTAGTGTTGGATGAGCTGCCCTCGTTTAAGTCGTTCGGCTGGGAGGGTAGTGCCAAGGCGCGCTACATACGTTATAAGGCGCACCGCAGTCGCTATACGGGCTTCTTGTTTGTAGATGAGATAGTTGTGCGATAAACTATGACAGAGGGCAAGGAGCATAACGAGGCTATGACCCCCGAGGAGGTCCTCAAAAAGTGGTGGGGTTATGAGGCCTTTCGACCCAAGCAGCGCGAGATTATAGATGCGGTGCTTGAGGGTCGTGACACCCTTGCACTAATGCCCACGGGAGGTGGTAAGTCGCTGACGTATCAGGTGCCAGCGCTTATGAGCGAGGGCGTTGCGATTGTCGTGACGCCACTTATCGCCCTGATGAAAGATCAGGTGGATAGGCTCCGTAAGTTGGGCATTCCCGCCGTTGCTGTGCACTCGGGCATGGATTCGCGCAAAATTGAGATTGCGCTCGACAATTGCACCTATGGCGACGTAAAACTCCTATACATAGCCCCCGAGCGCCTCGCTACGGAGGCCTTTCGTGTGCGTCTGCGCAGCATGAACGTAAGCATCATTGCGGTAGATGAGGCACACTGTATCTCGCAGTGGGGCTACGATTTTCGCCCCTCGTATCTGCGTATAGCCGAACTTAGAGAGTATCAGCCTAAGGCTACGGTCTTGGCGCTAACAGCCTCGGCAACTGACATCGTAGCGCGCGATATCATGTACCACCTCGGCTTTAAGACCCCCAATATAATCCGCACAAGTTTTGCACGTCCCAATCTGTCGTATGTCGTTCGCAATGTGGAGGATAAGTTGGAGCATGTGCTCCGCATTGTGCGCAATGTCGAGGGCTCGGGCATCATCTATGTCCGCACTCGCGAGGGGTGTGAGCAGCTGTGTGAGCAATTACGTGCCGAGGGAGAGAGCGTAAACTTCTACCATGCAGGATTGCCCTCCATGGAGCGCTCGCTGCGCCAGGATGAGTGGGTGGCGGGCAAGGTGCGCATCATGGTCGCAACAAATGCCTTCGGCATGGGTATCGATAAGGCCGACGTGCGCTTTGTGGTGCACTACGCTATGTGCGACTCGTTGGAGGCCTACTACCAGGAGGCGGGACGCGCGGGACGTGATGGCGCACGCAGTTATGCCGTGTTGCTAACGTCGAACGATGACCGCGACCGCATCGTAAGACTCTTCAAGGCCGAGTTCCCTGAACTTGCGGAGATAAAGCGTGTCTACGAGCTCGTTATGAACCATCTGCAAGTCGCTATTGGCGATGGTGAAGGTGGCTCGTTCCCGTTCAATATATACGAATTTTGTCACAACGCGCGCCTCTCGATAAATGCTGTAGTCGGTGCGCTTAAAATATTGGAGCAGAATAATTTGCTGACGCTTATCGATGAGCAGGATAACCCGGCGAAGCTGATGTTTACGTGCAGTCGTGACTCGCTCTATAAACTCAATGCCGGAGGTAACGATATGGACCTTGTGCTACGCTCCATCCTGCGCCTGTACAACGGTGTCTTTACCCACTTCCGCTCGATCGACGAGTCGCAAATCGCCGCCTTCTCGGGTTTGAAGGCAGAGCGTGTGCATGAGATGTTGCGCATGCTTTGGCGTATGCATATCATCCGCTATATCCCCGCATCGCGCACCCCGATGATTTATCTCGACTCGGAGCGACTCCCAACCGCGGACGTCTTTATCGCTCCCGAGACCTATCGCCACCGCTACGATATGACTCTTGCGCGCTTCGATGGCATGCTTCAATACTCCACCTCGGAGGATGAGTGCCGCAGCGTAATAATCCAGAAATACTTTGGCGATGAGGAGGCTACGCCCTGCGGTGTATGCGATGTCTGCCTGCGTGCCAAACGCGTGGAGATGGGCGAGGATGAGTGTGAGATGAGGGTCAAAGAGGTGCTCTCAAACCGCGAATTAGACATTAAAGCTCTCGTTACGGAGTCGGGTATTGAGGGTGAGCGTGTGGTCGAAATTGTGGACAAATTGGTGCGTGAGGGTAAAATTTTACTCTCGGAGCGTGGTAAACTGAAATTTATTAAGTAACTTTGCACGTTAATTTTATAAATTAAACTCAGCAAATGGCATTCTTGGAGACCATAGATAACGATACGGTGGCGGCACTTCCAGCTGCGCACTTCCCTGGTCGCATAGTTGTGGTCGACAAGGAGGAGCAGATAGGTGAGGCGTGTGGCGATTTGCGTCGCTACAAGATGATTGGCTTCGACACCGAGACCCGCCCATCGTTCCGCGCAGGAGTGAGCTATAAAGTGTCACTTTTGCAGCTCTCAACACCCGATACTTGCTACCTCTTCCGCCTCTCGCGCATACGCCTCGACAACCGCATCCTGAAGGTGTTGGGTTCGCACGAGATTCTTAAGGTTGGTGCCGACATTATGGGCGATATTCGCTCGTTGCACGCTCTGCGCGACTTCAAAGCCGATGGCTTCGTAGACTTGCAGCACGAGGCAATACGCTGGGGCATCCAGGAGAAGAGCCTGCGTAAGCTCTCGGCGATAGTCTTGGGTGAGCGTGTGTCAAAGGCACAGCGCCTGAGCAACTGGGAGGCCGAGCAGCTGACACAACAGCAGCAGGAGTATGCTGCAACCGATGCGTGGGTATGTCCCCGCATCCTGAATCACCTTATGGAGTGTGAGCTCAAGAGCGAGCCGCTGCACATTATCACGTGTCGTGGCGTTCAGGAGACGCTCAACGCACCCTCGAAGCGTGCCCGTAAGCGTCATCACCGCCGTAAGGAGTCTAATGAGAATAAAAACTAAGTGATATATGAGCAATAAGCAGACATTTAGCATCGTGCACCTACGCCGTGGTAAGGAGGAGTCATTGGAGCGCCGCCACCCATGGGTATTCTCTGGCGCTATCGAGCGCATCAGCGAGGGCTTGGCACCTCTCGAGGAGGGCGACATCGTGGATGTAGTAACCAAGGCTGGAGACTTCATCGCGCGTGGCCACTATCAGATTGGCTCTATCGCCGTTCGCGTGCTTACGTTCGAGCGCGAGGATATCGATAGCGCATGGTGGCACAACCGCATTGCTTCGGCTAAGAGCCTCCGCGAGGCGTTGGGCATTGCGCACAACAGCGAGACCACTTGCTACCGCCTTGTGCATGGCGAGGGTGACTTGTTGCCAGGTCTTGTGGTAGACATCTACGAGCGCACCGCCGTTGTGCAGTGTCACTCTGTGGGTATGTACCGCTCACGCATGGAGATTGCTGAGGCTATCCGCGCGGTATATGGCGATGAGATTGAGGCTATCTACGACAAGAGTTCGCAGACACTCCCCTTCAAGGCTGACCTCGGTGCCATCGACGGCTACTTGTGGGGCAGAGCTTCGGAGCGCGACAACATCGTCTTGGAGAATGGTCTCAAGTTCAAGGTTAACTGGGAGGAGGGTCAGAAGACGGGCTTCTTCATCGACCAGCGCGAGAACCGTGACCTTGTGCGTCAGTACTCTCGTGGCCGCAAGGTGCTTAACACTTTCTGCTATACTGGTGGCTTCTCTGTCGCAGCCCTTGCAGGTGGCGCACGCGAGGTTGTGAGCATCGACCTCTCGGAGCGTGCTGTGAAGCTCGCGGACGAGAATGTACGCATCAACTTTGGTGACGATGCACCACACCAGGCTATCGCTTGCAACGCTGTGGAGTACCTCAAGGATATCGATGACAGCTACGACCTCATCATCCTCGATCCTCCCGCATTTGCTAAGCACCACAAAGTGTTGGGTAATGCATTGCAGGGATACAAGAAGATTAACGCCCGTGCTATGGAGAAGATTCGCCCAGGAGGTATCCTCTTCACCTTCTCGTGCTCACAGGCCGTAAGCCGCGACTTGTTCCGCACCACAATCTTCACTTCGGCAGCAATTGCCAAGCGTAAGGTGCGCATCATCGGTCAGCTCACACAGCCCGCCGACCACCCCATCAACATCTACCACCCTGAGGGTGAGTATTTGAAGGGCTTGGTGGTATATGTCGAGTAGGCTTAGATACCAAAAACCGAAAATACGATACAAATAAAGATATGAAACGTCTATTTATTATGCTTTGTGCTGCTGCAGCCATGGTTGGTTGCGCAGAGAAGGGTTCGCAGGTTGTCATCAGCGACCAGAATCCCGAGAACGAGGCCTACAACATCAGCGGCGAGTTGGCTTACAAGGTTGTTGAGGCACAGAGTTATGAGGAGTTCAAGCGTGCTCGCGTAGAGCTCGAGAAGTACGAGGAGGCCTTCCGTAATCAGATTGGTGGCGAGGCATACCTCATCTACCTTGAGGAGTGTAACTATATTTTTGAGGAGTTGTAAAAGAGTATGGCTATGAAGAAACGCGATAATATGATTGTTGTGGGCATTGGTGCTGCCTTTGTTTTTGCAATTTTTGCAATCTCGTACCTCTATAACCCCACACCCGAGATTACTACACCCGAGCAGGATGCTCAGATGCTTGGTTTCAAGGCTGAGATCATCCGTACAGAGGCTGACTTGCGTGAACTCGAGAAGCTCGCCTACGAGTATGAGATTGCCTACCGCCATAGCTACAACGGCGCTAAGGCGATGTACTTCAAGAGTCTTGTAGAGCCCATTATGATTGCCGCAGGTGACCGTCGTGAGGCTATTCGTGCCGAGGAGGATATCCTTGCTGCTGCACAACACAACTTCAACCAGAAGCTCCAGGATATCGACGAGGCGTGGACTATGCCGCTCGGTACAGATGAGGAGATTCTCCAGATGATTGCCCAGAACGAGGACTCTATCATCGCTCTTGAGGCAGAGATTGCTGAGCTTCAGGCACGCAAGGAGCAGCTTGGCGAGGAGGCATGGAGTGGTCCTAGCGGCTCGCTCGACCAGAAGTGCCTCGAGGAGATTGGTAAGGTTGAGGCAAACATTAAGAAGTGCGTAGCCTCAATCGAGAAGTTCGAGCGCAAGATCGAGATTATCAAGCTCGCATGCCGCTTGCAGCGTGGCGAGGAGCCCGTAGCGGAGGTGGCGGTAGACGTAGAGTGCGACTGCGGTGACTGCTGCGAGGAGTCTGTTGAGGAGATTCTCTAGTTCGCGATGCGAATTAAGCGATATGTTGCTTTTGTAGGCTTTGCAGTGCTCGTCTCGTGTGGCGGCACTGCGGAGCGTACGGCAGAGAGCGAGGCAGTTGAGCCCAAGAGCGAGGAGGTTGTTATAGACTACGATTCGCTTCTAAGAGTCATGGATGGGCGCTATAATGAGCTTTGCGAAGAGCGCAAGGCGGCATTCGAAGAGTGCGATGCGGAGCGCCGCAGAGAGCTTATCGAGGCAAACGATAGAGCCTGCGAGGAGTTTAATGATTCGCTCAGCGACCTGCTAAGCAAGTACAATAAGGAGTAAAAAATAAGTGGTTGTCCGATTGGGCAACCACTTATTTTATGTTTGTATCTATTGTTACTCAGCAATCTCAGTAACCTCTGTAGTCTCAACAATCTCCTCTGCGGGGAACTCGATAACCTCCTCCTCGGTCTCAGTAGCCTTAGCGGTAACTGTTACCTCTGCGGGCTTAATTGTACCACCAGAGCAGAGTGCACACTTCTCAGGCTCAACCTTGGGCTCAGCAACGATGAAGATATACTTCAAAATGAACAACACGGCGAGGATGTACATTGTTACAGAGATCTTCTTGAACTTACCGCAGCACATATTGAGCAATACGTAGCAGATCATGCCGATGAGGATACCATCAGAGATTGAGTATGACAAAGGCATAAGGATGATGCATACAAACGCAGGGATAGACTCTGTGTAGTCGCTAAAGTCCATATTGCGGATAGGCTCGATCATCAAGAGACCCACGATGATAAGCACGGGGGCTGTTGCTGATGATGGGATAGAGAGGAAGAGGGGTGAGAAGAGCAACGCAATGGCGAAGCAGCAGCCTACAACGAAGGCTGTGAGACCTGTACGACCACCCTGTGATACACCCGCAGCACTCTCAACATATGTTGTAGTGGTAGATGTGCCGAGCACAGCACCTGCTGTAGTAGCGATAGCATCTGCCATAAATGCCTGGTTGAGGCGCTCGATGCGACCATCCTTGTTCACCATGCCTGCACGCTGGCTCACACCGATAAGTGTGCCAATGGTGTCGAACATATCGATAAAGAGGAAGGTGAATACCACAACCAACATATCGAGCGTAAAGATGTTCTCCCACTGGAACTTGCAGAAGATAGGCTCGATAGAAGATGGCGCAGACATAACGCCCTTGAAGTCTGTGATACCCATAGGGATACCGATAGCCATTGTCGCAAATACGCCGAGGAGCATTGCGCCAGGAACATTCTTAATATATAGGAAGCCTGTGATAAGCAAACCGATGATGCCGAGCAATGCGGGACCCTCGGTGATGTTGCCAAGTGTCACGAGCGTAGCGTCGTTGTTGATGATGATTTCCGACTTCTGCAAGCCGATGAAGGCGATAAATAGACCGATACCAGCGCCAATGGCGAGTCGCATATTCTTTGGTATCGAGTTGACAATGGCCTCACGCACATTGGTGATAGTCATCAAGATAAATATCAGACCCTCTAGGAATACGGCAGTAAGGGCGAATGTCCAATCGTAACCCATGCCGAGACATACGGTATATACGAAGAAGGCATTAAGACCCATGCCTGGTGCAAGACCGAATGGAAGCTTGCCGTAGAATGCCATCGCAAAGCAACCGATGATTGCAGCAAGGGCTGTAGATGTAAAGATTGAACCGCCTAATTCCTTAAGCGCGGGAAGCGCAGTAAAGATGTCGGGGTTAACTGCGAGGATGTATGACATGGTAAGGAAGGTGGTGATACCTGCCACGACCTCGGCACGTAGGCTGTGCTTCGATGAGTCAAAGCCAAAGAGTTTCTTGAGCATAATGCTATTTTTAGTTGGGTTATAATCGTTTGATGCCTCAAAGGTAGTAATTTTTACGATAAAAGCAAAACCTAAGAGAATGAGGCTGTTCAGCATTTGTTGAACAGCCTCATTTTATGTGTTGTGGTTCGACTACTCGTGATGGTGGTCGTGGTCATGCTCATCATCGTGAGTCACGATTACACCATACTCATTAGGGTTAGTGAGCAACTCACCGTTATACTCGCCAGTAAGGGTGCGCAAGAAGGCTACGATAGCCTCAGTCTCGCCATCCTTAAGCTTAACATCGCACTGGTAGAGTGCCATATCGCGAACAGCATCGTCCATAGTCAGGCGTGTGCCATCGTGGTAGTATGGCCATGTGAGCTCGATGTTACGCAAGCCTGGGGTCTTGAAGCGATGGCGGTCACGCTCATTGTTTGTCTGCTTGAAGCGACCGTTATCCTCCTCTGTGAGCTCCATGCCGCGTGCCTCGAAGTAGTGGTTGCGCAAGCCCATAAGTTCGTACGATAAGCCGCCGAGGTTGGGGCCTACGTGGCATGTTGCGCAGTTATACTCCTTGAAGAGCTCGTAACCCTCCAACTCCTGTGCCGTGATAGCGTTGCTGTCGCCCAAGAGCCACTTGTCGAAGCGTGAGTTTGGTGTTGTGAGCGTGCGCTCGAACTCCTCGATAGCATTTGTGATGCTCGCCTCGGTGATGCCCTCACCAGGGTAGAGACGTGCGAACTTAGCTACGTAGTTTGCATCTGCTGAGAGCTTTGCGATGATCTCGGCGAATGATGTAGAGGCCATCTCAACGGGGTTGAGCGGTGGGCCTGCAGCCTGCTCTGCGAGGGTTGCAGCGCGACCGTCCCAGAACTGCACGAAATTGTACACAGCGTTATATACAGTGGGGGCATTTACGCCACCCAAACGATCCTCAACGCCGTGTGAGTACTGGTGGTTATCCACGCCACCTGTGTCGAGGCCGTGGCACGATGCACACGATACGGTGTTGTCCACCGAGAGGCGTGTGTCGTGGTAGAGCGCGAAGCCGAGCTCAGCCTTTGCCTCGTTGATATCTGTTGCGGGTAGGATAGGGCGCACGGGCTCACCTGCAAGCTTGCCCACAAGACCGTCGCCGTAGTATGCTGTGCGGTATGCTGCTGCCCAGTCTGTGATGATGTCGCACTTGCTGTCGGTAATCTGGCTACCCCAGTGCACGAGGTAATACTTTGCAACGGGCATGCGTCTGTCTGTGGCAACTTTCTCAATCTTTGCTACATCCACGGGGTGGGGTGTCTCGCCGTTCTTGAGAGCCTCAACGAAGGGCTCGATGTCGAAGGCGCGATAGCCATCCTCAATATCCTTCATCACCATCTTGCCAGCAACGGGCACATCGGCATAGAAGGGCAACTCGGGGTTGGCGCTGTGGCAGTCGATACAGCCACCCTTCTCAAGGATCGCCGCAACGCGTGCCTCAGGAGCGAGGTCATCAGCGGGTGGGCGAACAGTAACTCGATAAGCAACGAACACTACAACCACGATAGCGAGCACTGCTATGAGTAATAACTGACTCTTTTTTAGGTTTTTCATAGGCTTATTTATTAGGTTGTTAGTAATATCTTCTACTGATTATAGGCGTGTACGCTCTCCTGGGCTGAGGGAAGGTAGTTGACGCCCCACCAACACATCTGTAGGGCGAGGAACGCCACGATTATCACGATGTAGTATGTGCGTTTCTGCCATGGTGTGGTGTAGGTCGAGGGACGCAGCGCGAGGTGTATCGCAACGAGGTAGAGTCCCCATGTCACAGCTGCCCACGCCTCCTTGGCATCCCAGCTCCAATATGCTCCCCAGGCATCCTTTGCCCAGATGGCGCCCGTGAGCATGCCGATGGTGACAAATGCCGTTCCGCCATAGATAAGGCGCTCTATCGCCTCATCAAACTTATCGCTGCGCGTGGCGAGTGCGCCGATAGAGAGTATTGTGGCGCATCCCAACAGGGCGTACGAGAACATATATACTGACACGTGTGGCACAAACCATATGCTCTGCAAGGCGGGCATCAGCGACTGGTCGTGTATCTCTGGCTTGAGGATGTTGATGGCCATAAATACTGTGGCAAGGAGCGTCGAGAAGGAGAGTATCCAACGAAATCTCCAGCGCACATATGTAAATAGTCCCGCCATTAACAAAAAGAGCGAGTACCATAGTCGCGTCTCACCCATGGTGCGTAGCGGTGGGCGCTCGAGAGTCATCCACAGCGAGAGGATGAAGAGCACAAAGAGCGCGATTGCCGTAGTGCTGCACGCAATGGCGATGCTCCTCGACTCGCGCTTGCATAGTGCTGCGATGGCCGAAGAGAGCGATAGCACGAATACTGCGGCTGCTACCCATGGAAATATGTTCCAACCCAACATCATGTTACTTGGTTTTGGGGTTTGCTGCGTGGCGTGGCCCACGGAGGAAGAGCATCACCGCACCCGCAAGAAGTAAAATAATGCCCGCAAGCGATGCCCATTGCCAGGGCTCGCGCACGATCTCAACAACGCAGTATGAAGCATCATTGCCTATGCTTACGAGGTATATTTTCTCGCTGAAAGTTCTGTTGTATGGATGGTTGACACGAAGTGTAACATCTTCATTGTCAATATTTACCGCTGCCTCAAAGTGCGTGGGTGTGCCGTTCTCGTTATACTCGGCATCGAGGCCTCGAAGTTGTAGCGCATAGCCGAGATTTGTCATCGTGCCATCGAGGTGATAGGCGTGCGTAATGGTGCTCTTTGTGGGGAGCATGGTGCGCAGTTGTACACGGTCGGGAGCACCCCAAAATCCTGCGCCGAGGGCGATGATAAGACCTGCATGCAGGAGTGTAAAACGCCAGCGTATGCCCTGTGCAGTGCGCCATCCGCGCATGGTGATAAGGAGCAGATGCGTGAGGGTGAAAAGTATGCCCACAACCACCAACCACGATGTAGCATTTGGCTCACGCTGCAAACCAAGATAGATGCCTGTTGCCGCCATCGAGCCCAGCGAAAGCCATGTCGCATGAATAGATAGAAGCGACTTCGCGACGGTGGAATTTTCGCGATTCTTGTAGAGGAGATATACCACCACGCCCCATAGTGCCATGGTCACAATATTGAGCGGAAAGGCAAAAATTTCAACGGGGAAGTTGCCAACGAAATATTGCAAAATAAGGGCTGTTGCCACCGTCGCAGCAACGCAAATAGCCTCAATAACAAAGGCTTTATATTTCATGGCACCCATCACGTCGAAATATTTGCCTCAAAGATAGAAATTTATTTTTAATCGCGCATCTTTTTTAATGAAAAAAATCATAATTATAACAATAAACATTTGTTTTAATCGGGTGGTCTTTGGGCTGAATCTTTGTTCGATTTGGAGATACGATCTTTTTTTGCTACATTTGCCCATTAAATATAGAGTATAGGATGCCGCTAATAAGTATCATAGTCCCCATCTACAACGTCGAGGCCTACATTCCGCGATGCGTTGACAGTATACTTCAGCAGACATTTGCCGATTTCGAGTTGCTGCTCATCAACGATGGCAGCAGCGATGGCAGTCTCGAGGTATGCCGCCGATATGCCGCTCAGGATGGCCGTGTGAGGGTGTTGGATAAGCCCAATGGCGGTGTCAGCTCTGCGCGTAACCTCGGCCTGGAGAATGCTGCGGCAGAGTGGGTGATGTTTGCCGATGCAGATGACTGGATAGAACCAAACACACTTGAGTTGGCTGTGCCCTATGTTGGGGAGTGCGACATCATACGCATGGCGTGGGTGGCACATCTGCCCGGTGATGTGGTCAAAAACAAGCCCATCAGAAATGCTACGACACCCAAGGAACTATTGAAGCACCTCATCTGTCGTAAGGGCAAGCTCGCAATATGGGGTGCGCTGATTCGCCGCGACCTATTCATCAAAAACGATATTCGCTTCGACGCCTCGTACCGCTATGCTGAGGATTGGCTTGCACACCTGAGGGTTGCGTGCCATAGCACGGGTGTCAAGACCCTGCCCAATGCCTATGTCTACCACTACGACATGGCAAACACGGCGAGCTGCATAAACAACATGTCGATTGAGAAGCGCGCCTGCAATGTGCGCCTCTGCCACGATATCAAGCCCGAGCTTGGTGGTAGATTCAAGAAGGAGTTGCAGGATACGCTGCTTAAGGTCTACCTGGAGCTAGTTTCGGAATATAGCAT
>JAFZGE010000090.1 GCA_017555545.1 Alistipes sp. | reverse complement strand
GAGTTATTAACTGCGTATGTGCCAACGATGTCTGAGCTATCTGCATCTGTCAAGATATCGAATGACAAGGTCTCACCCTGGCCGGTATTAGACATGAAATACAATGTCCAATTCTTAAGACCGTTGCCATAGAAGTCTCCATTATTCATGTAGATGAGTGTGTAGTTGTCAAATGCGCAGGTGTAGTTGCCTGTAAGAGTAGAGATTGGTTCGCCGTCGTTGCCACCGCCTTCACCGCTGCCGCCAGTCTCATCTTTAATATCGATGTCACCCTTATACGATACCTTGTGGGTGATGCCTGAATCTGACATCAGCACCTCAGCGTAGATAGAGCCATCCTCGTTGAATGTGATGAAGCCTCCAGCTGCATAATCAACTGCGTCATAGTCGTTACCACCCCATCTGTAGTACTGAGTGTAGTATGCTGAAACAGTGCCTGCAGCCAACGTGTCGTTTACGTCAATCTCATATGTGCCAGGAGTGATTGTCATATCCGATGTGATAGGAGCATAGATATCGAAGCGATAGTATGTGCCACCTTCATAGTCGAGACCATACTCATCGACACCGAGGTCAGAGAGGAAGAGGAAGTAGTTGTCAGCCACGCCAGGAGAGTACAAATCGCCATAGTATGCGCCATAAGCGCACTGTGCGGTGAACTCTACATTTTTGCTGCCACCAGTGTAGATCTTGGGAGCGTTGTTGTAGGTTACGGTGTGCTTAACGCCGCCTATTGTAAGCTCAGCAACGATGCTGTTCTCAGTTACGACAACCTTACCGCCGTCGAAGTGTGCCTTAGCCTCGTAATCTGTGCCATTGACGTTAATCTTTGAGTACTCAGAGTAGTAGTTACCCACTGTCCACTCAGCTGCTGTATCGTTAGCATCGAATGTATATGTACCAGCAGGAATAGAGATGTAACCCTCAGAGTCTACTGTAGGCTCAACGCCGTAGAGGTCAATCTGGTAGTAGTTACCGCCTGCGCAAGCGTAGCCGTCATCGTTGAGACCCTTGTCTGAAAGCACGATGTAGTAGTTGTGTGAATCAGAGTAGTCTGTGCCGTAGTAGTTGCCATCGAAATGCTCAGCTACCATGTCAACATCCTCAGTAGGAAGGCCTGCGTGAGGATTCATTGCCTCAACAGTACCCTCGTATGTGAAGTGGAAATTCTGACCCTCGGCGTTAGCGATGTCGATATCGAATGTGTAGCCATAGAGGTCGCCACCAACAACGATTGTGCCGTCGCCACCCTCGAAGAAGTACTCCTCAGTCTCACCGATGTAGAACTCGAAGCCCTCCATCATGAGGCCGCCGTTAGCAGCTGTGTATGTGCCAGCAGAGAGGATGCTCTCGCCCTCAGCGCCAACGATTACAGCACCCAAAAGCATGTTACCATCAGCAGAATAGAATGCGATAAGGTAATAGTTCTCAGGCAAATCATATTCAGTCAAGTCGTAACGCTCAGCGTATGCCATCTCAACATTGTAGAGATAATCCTTAGCGGGCTTTGCAGCCTGTTTTACAGCAACGTCGAATGACTTAGTGCCGTATGCAACAGTAATCTTAGTCTCGCGAGCCTCGCCAACGTTAGCGGCAACGGTTACGCGTACCTTGTCTCCTGCAACAACCTCTACCCACTCTGCCTCGCAAGTAGCGGTAAGCTCTGTGCCCTCAACGGGATTTACAAGTGTGTAGCTAATCTCAGCTGTGCCACCCTCTGCCTTGAACTCGAGTGTGTCTGCTGATGTAAGTGCCAACTGCGCCTCCTTCTTTACCTCATCAGGAGTGTCAGTACATGCTGCGAATGCCAAAGGCAACGCGAGCAACATGTAGAATAAGCTCTTGATTCTCATAGTTGTAATTATTAGTTTTTAAGTTTGTATCTGCGTGTAAAGCACCTGAGTGCTATACAAAATTAAAACTTTTTATTATAAAAAACAATAAATCTGTTTATAATTTTTAACCATTAACTCTGAAAAATGGTCGTTACAATGCTGTGATTTCCAATTAAAACACCCCTGCAATTGCTTGCAGGGGTGTCACTATGTCGCCCGAGGGCGAACCTATTTCAGCTTAAGCGATTAGCGAAGCTTCAAGCCCTTAGCAGGAGCTGCAGCCTTCTTACCCGACTTAACCTCGATGCGCTCCTTTGATACAACGGGAGCGATGTTCTGGTTAACAACGATGCTCTTAGACTTAAGGCTACCGCCGCGTGTGCTCATCGTAGCGTAGTCGAGAGCCTCGCCAGTCCATGTGCCGTCGATGTAGTTCCAAGCGTCATCAAGAAGACCGAATGCTACGCTGTATGTGCCATCGTCATGCTTTGTGATGTACAAAGTACCATCTGTGAATGGAGCCATTGTGTAGTAGTCGCTTGAGTAGAGCCATGAACCACCCATGTAGCCATTTTCGATTACACCAGGATATGATGTGTATGAGCCCATAGAGTCGCTGATAGTGTATGTACCTGCGAAGTCTGTGCTGTCTGCGCCAGCCAGGATGTCGAACTGAACGTATTCGCCCTCGCCGTCGTTAGGCATAATCATGAATGCCCAGTTCTGGAGACCGACGCCATAGTAGTCGCCATATGCCTCGTAAATGAGTGTGTGGTGATCCAAAGTAACGGTGTGGTTGCCTGTGAGAGTAGATACTGTATCGCCGTAGTCGCCGCCGCCACCACCTGAGCCGCCAGTACCGTCGTAGATAACGATGTCGCCCTGGAACGATACCTTGTGAGTCTCGCCGCTTGACATCATGTGTACCTCTGCATAGATAGAGCCGTCCTCATTGAATGTGATGAAGCCACCATCTGGCCAGTCTACAACGTCGTAGTCGTCGCCATATGCGTTCCACTTGTAGTATGCAGAGTAGTATGCAGATACTGTCCAGCAGTTGCATGTGTCGTTAGGATCGATTGTGTATGTGCCAGGAGTGATTGTGTAGTCATCTGTGATAGGCGCATAGATATCGAAACGATAGTATGTGCCATTTACATAGTCGTAACCATCCTCATCAACGCCGAGGTCAGAGAGGAAGAAGTAGTAGTTGTCAGCTGTGCCAGGAGTGTACTGGTCGCCATAGTACATAGCGTAAGCGTGGTATGCAGTGAACTCTACGCCCTCACCTGGAGTAGGATCGGGAGTCTCGCCGCCACCGCCGTTGCCACCAACATAGAGCTTAGGCTCGCCGTTGTAAGTCACGATGTGCTTAACACCGGCAACATATACCTCAAGTGTAATGCTATTCTCTGTTACTACAGCTGTACCGCTCTGGAACAATCCCTTAGCCTCGTAGGCAGTGCCGTCGCTATTAACTTTGCTGTAGCCTGAGTAGTAGTTACCCATTGTCCACTCTGCAGCTGTGTCGTAAGCATCGAATGTGTATGTGCCAGCGGGAACATGGATGTAACCCTCAGCATCGACTGTACCCTCAATGCTATAGAGGTCTACCTGGTAGTATGTGCCACCTGCCAGTGCATAGCCACCCTCGTAACCCTTATCTGAGAGAATAAGCCAGTAGTTGTGTGTTGCAGAGTATTGTGTGCCGTAATATTCGCCATCCAAGATCTCAGCCACGAAGTTAACATCCTCAGTAGGAAGGCCTGCGTTGGGATCCATAGCCTCAACAACGCCCTCGTATGTGAAGTGGAAGTTCTGACCCTGGGTATTTGCAAGTTCGATATCGAATGTGTAGCCCTCAATGTCGCCACCAACAACGATTGTGCCGTCGCCGCCCTCGAAGAAGTACACCTCAGTCTCGCCAACGTAGAACTCGAAGCCCTCCATCAAAAGACCTCCGTTAGCAGCTGTGTAAGTGCCTGCAGAGAGGATGTTCTCGCCCTCAGCACCAACGATTACAGCGCCCAAAAGTATACTGCCGTCAGCAGAGTAGAATGCGATAAGGTAGTAGTTGTAGGGGAATCCATACTCAGCTAAAGATACACGTGTAGCATAAGCCATCTCCTCATTGTAGAGATACTCCTTAGCGGGCTTGGCAGCCTGCTTTACAGCAACGTCGAAAGACAACTTGCCATAAGCAACGGTAATCTTAGTCTCGCGAGCCTCGCCATCATTAGCCGCAACGGTTACGCGTACCTTGTCGCCTGCAGCAACCGATACCCACTCTGCCTCGCAAGTAGCGGTGAGCTCTGTGCCCTCAACGGGGTTTACAATTGCGTAAGAGATAACGCCCTCGCCGCCCTCAGCACCGAAGTTCAAGGTGTCGGCTGATGTGAGTGTCAACTGCGCCTCCTTCTTTACATCATCAGGAGTCTCTGTACATGCTGCAAATACCAAAGGCAATGCAAGTAACATGTAGAATAAGTTCTTGATTCTCATAGTTATAGTTTTAGGTTTTAAGTTATTATCTGCATAAAACACACCAGAGTGCTATACAAAATTAGAAATTTTTATCCACAAAGACAAGAAATTTATCTAAAATTTCACAACCCACAATAAAAAAGAGGCTACCCCATGTGGGATAGCCTCTGTGTTAATAATAGGTTGTTTAGTATGCTTAGAATCTGGGCACGCCATTGTATACTACTACGAATGTAGCATCTGAGATCTTACACTCTAAGCGGACACTCTCCTTGTTTACTATCATGGTTGCCTCCTGGAATGCTTCATTCCAATCGTATCCTGTACACTCGGCATTAACCTTGTAACCACCAGAGTAGTCGTAGCCGATTGTCCATGGATTCATAGTGTTATCGGTATCCAACTTATATGTACCTGCTGGAACAACTATCCAACCCTCATCGTCGTATGTAGGTGCTGTAGCATAGAGATCGAGAGTGAAGTAATATGCGTCAGCAAGAGCATCGCCACTTGAAGTCCAACCCTTGTCAGTTAACATGACGAAGTAGTTATGCTCGCCATACATGCTATAATACTCGCCATAGAAATCAACAGCCTCAATCTCAGAGTCCTCAATTACTACGGGCACGCCTGAGTAGAACTGCAACTTGCCTGTGTAAGTTACAATGTGCTTAACACCTGCAACATATGCAGTAAGGGTGATTGTGTTCTCTGTGATAACGAGCTCTGCAGACTCGAAGTACTCCTTAATCTCATATGCTGTAGCGTCAGCGTTAATCTTCATGTACTCAGAGTAAGAATAGCCGATTGACTTATCTTTATATGAGTCGTTAACATCAAAGGTGTAAGTACCTGCAGGGATAGTCATGATGCCATTCTCATCGATATAGGGCTGATCATCTACGTAGAGATCCAATGCGTAGTATGTAGCATTGGGTACAACGTGACGACCGTCCTCAAAGCCCTTGTCAGAGAGGTAGATAGCGAAGTTGTGGTTAGGGCTGTACTTAGTGCCGTAGTACTCACCATCCAACTTCTTAGCCTCGAATCGAACGACAGGCTCAACGCCCTCCTGTGTAACGAATACGTTGAAGTTCTCTGTGCCGTAGCTTACCAAGATGCGGTCGTTACGTGTCTCTGTAGTCTCGTTAGCAGTAACTACGAATGTGATCTGCTCACCAACGGTGATATCTGTAATCCAATCAGCATTAGTTGTAGCAGTAAGCTCTGTGCCCTCAACAGCGTTCTCCAAAGTGTATGTAATAACGCCCTGACCACCCTCGGGAGTGTAGTGCAATGAGTTCTCAGATGTGAGTGTCAACACAGCGGGATCCGTTGGAGTCTCGATAGGTTCATTAGGCTCACATGCTACGAATGCCAAAGGCAACGCAAGCGCCAAAAGGAAAAGTTTGTTAAGTTTCATAGTTATAAGTTTTAGTTTGTTAGATTTAATTCTCGTTTATGTTTTACACCTTCTGGAATAAGTGTTAGACAAAATTAAATAATTTTATTCAAATATGCAAGGGTTTTATTTATATTTTTGGGGCGTGCGTGATGAAAAAGAGATATAGAACAATAAAAGGAGATAAATAGAACAATGTGGATAAAAAGATAATGAAACTAGATAAAAAAGAGACCACCAACCCGAGAGTTGGTGGCCTCTATATAAATATAAGGTGTTAGTAGCTTAGAACACTACAAGGCTCTTCTTAGCGAGCTTCATGCTGCTCTTCTTAGCAACTGCAGAAGCCTCTGCGCCTACGTAGAACTTAGGCTCACCCTCGTATGTTGCAGTAAACTTCGCGCCGTTAATCATAGCCTCCATGTAGATGCTGTTCTCAGTAACGGTTACAGTAACATCCTCGAATGCCTCATACCACTCATATGCTGTAGCCTCTGGGTTAACCTTGCAACCGAATGAGTACTCACGACCTACCTCAAATGCGTGGTAGTCATCGTTAACATCATAGTTGTAAGTGCCAGCAGGGATTGTCATATAACCCTCAGCATCCAATTCGGGCTCCAAGCCATAGAGGTCGAGTGAGAATACGTAGCCATCACCCAAGAGATAACCACTCTCATCAGAACCCTTATCCATGAGGTAGAGGTTGTAGTTATATGTAGCTGTGTACATGTTAGAATAGTAGTCAACAGTCAAGATAGGAGTAACAACATCAGTATCCTCAAGCACGGCGGGAACACCTACGAAGAACTTGGGAGTACCATTGTAAGTTACGATGTGCTTAACGCCTGCAACATATGCTACAAGAGAGACGCTGTTCTCAGTC
>JAFZGE010000089.1 GCA_017555545.1 Alistipes sp. | reverse complement strand
GACATCAACCGCGGCTACCCCTGCGTTACAAACAACGTGCTCTTGTCGTACGAGGCGATGATCGTAGCGGCAGATGAGAGCATTATCGTAAGGGAGTTGCAGTCCATGACCACAGCCGAGGATTTCGGCTACTACACCGAGCGTTACCCCTCGCTCTTCTACCGTCTAGGCGTAGGAAGCGATGCGGGAGGCTCACATACCGCAACATTCAGCCCCAATGAGGGCGCAATAGAGGTTGGAGTGCGCATGATGCAGCGCATTGCACTCCACATTCTCAACAAGTAAACTTAGAATAGATGGGAAAGAAGAAAAATAGACGTGGAAACAATCGTGATGAACGCGCCTCATTTATTGTGGGCATGTTCCGAGAGTTTCCCGATACAAAGTTTTCGCTCAAGCACCTCGCAGCAGCATCGGGTGGCGCAGACCGTGATGGTCGCACCATGACCTTTGCCATTATCCGCCAGTTGATGGAGGATGGCTTCGTGGAGGAGGTGGCACGCAGCAAGTATCGTCTTGCCCGCGCCGCAATGCCTCGCTACGAGGGAGTGGTGGCAACGGTTTCGCCTGGCGTGCTCTACGTTACGGTGGAGGCGTTGGAGAGCGATGTATATGTGTCACGCCGCAATGGTGGTGGCGCACTTGGTGGCGACCGCGTTATGGTTGCCGTGGCACGCCGTTCGCGCGATGGCGAGCTCGAGGGTACCATTACCGAGGTTATTGAGCGCAGCCGCCAGCCCTATATCGGCACAGCGGAGGTTACGACAAACAACATCTTCGTTACGACAGACTCGCGCCGCGTGGGTGTCGACATACGCCTTCCACGCAAGCCATATCCTCAAGTGGAGACGGGCGATAAGGTTGCCGTGCGCATCGTAGCATGGGATGAGGGCGAGCGCCTACCCGAGGGAGAGCTTATCGAACGCCTCGGCAAGGCTGGCGATAACGACACTGAGATGCACGCCATACTCGCAGAGTTCGACCTACCCTACCACTTCGAGAAGGATGTCATTGCAGCAGCAAACCGCATCGATGGCACCATAACAGCCGAGGAGATAGCGCGTCGCCGCGATATGCGCGACCGCACAACATTTACTATCGACCCCGCAGATGCCAAGGACTTCGACGATGCACTCTCTATCGTGCGCGTCGCAGATGGTCTCTGGGAGGTGGGTGTCCACATTGCCGATGTAACACACTACGTCACACCAGGTTCTGTGGTTGACAACGAGGCTGTAGAGCGTGCTACGTCAGTATATTTGGTAGACCGCACCGTGCCTATGCTCCCCGAGCGCCTGTGTAATGATCTCTGCTCACTACGCCCCCACGAGGATAAGCTCTGCTTCTCGGCCGTATTCACACTCAACGAGAATGCCGAAATCCAGGATGAGTGGCTCGGACGCACCGTCATCCACTCCGACCGCCGCTTCGCCTATGAGGAGGCGCAGCAGGTTATCGAGACTGGCGAGGGCGACTACAAAGAGGAGATACTCACACTCAACACCCTTGCACAGAAGTTGCGCAACGACCGCTTCAAGCATGGCGCGATAGCCTTTGCACGCGATGAGGTGCGCTTCCGTCTCGATGACAAGGGCAGACCCCTCGGCGTATACACCAAGGTGCAGAAGGAGGCAAACCAGCTTATCGAGGAGTTTATGCTCCTTGCCAACCGCCGCGTAGCGGAGTATTGCGCACACCGCATCTCAAATGGTCGCCGTGTGCCACGCCCCATGGTCTTCCGTGTACACGATGAGCCTTCAGAGGATAAGCTCGAGCGCTTCCGCGACTTTGCCCTACGCTTTGGACACTACTTCAAGGCGCAGAAGGGTCGTGCTGTGGCCAAGGAGATGAATAAGTTGCTTAATACGATTGCGGGAAGTGCCGAGCAGAATGCCATTACGACACTCGCTGTGCGAAGCATGGCAAAGGCGGTATATACTACCGACAACATAGGCCACTATGGTCTCGCATTCCCCTACTATACTCACTTCACATCGCCCATTCGCCGCTACCCCGATATGATGGTACACCGCCTCTTGGCAGCATATCTCGCGGGAGATAAGCGTGCGAATAAGAAGAACCTTGAGGAGTTGTGCGTGCACTCTACCGAGCGCGAGATTGTGGCATCGGAGGCTGAGCGCGCAAGCATCAAGTATAAGATGGCGGAGTTTATGCGCGACCGCATCGGCGAGGAGTTCGATGGTGTGGTATCGGGCATGACAGACTGGGGTGTATATGTCGAACTCAACGATACGCACGTCGAGGGCATGGCCTTCCTGCGCGATATCGACGACAACGACTACTACCGCTTCGATGAGGCACGCTACGAGATTGTGGGTCGTTCTTCGGGCATACGCCTCACGTTGGGCTCACCCGTGCGTGTACGCGTCAAGAGCGTCGACATGAACCGCCGCACACTCGACTTTAAGTTGTTATTAAACAAGAGATAAGAGATATGTCTATAGATTCGATTATAGAGCGTGCCCTGATGCGTGAGCCCCTCTCGCGTAGCGAGGCATATACACTCTACGATGAGGCACCATTGCAGTTGCTGTGTGACGTGGCTGACACGCTACGCAAGAGCGCGGTGAAGGATCCCTCGGTGGTTACATGGCAGATAGACCGCAACGTGAACATCACAAATGTCTGCAAGTCGGGCTGTCGCTTCTGCAACTTCCATTGCAAGCCCCACGAGACAGATAAGGCATACATCACCACCATGGCAGAGTATCGCCAAAAAATTGACGAGGCACTCGCATTGGGAGCTGATCAGCTGCTCCTACAGGGCGGTATGCACCCCAAACTCGGCATCGAGTTCTATGAGACGCTATTCAGCCAGATAAAGAAGGAGTATCCAACGCTTCGCCTCAATGCCCTCGGTGCTCCCGAAGTGGCACATATCGCCCATATCAGCGGCATCACCACCGTCGAAACATTGCAGCGCCTGCGTGCTGCGGGTCTCGACACGTTGCCAGGTGCAGGTGCGGAGATTCTCTCGGATGAGGTGCGTAAGCGCATCTCGCCCGCAAAGCCCTCGGCACGCGACTGGGTGCGCGTGATGCACGAGGCACACAAGATGGGCATACCCACCACCGCGACTATGATGTATGGCCATGTGGAGACACCCCACCAGAGAGTAGACCACCTTATCACAATACGCGACCTTCAGGAGGCAAAACCCGCTGAGTCACGCGGATTTACAGCCTTCATACCTTGGGTATTCTGCCCTAAGGGCACACAGCTTGAGCGTGAGGGCATAGCACCTCCATTCTCAGCTACGGAGTACTTGCGCATCATAGCCATGAGCCGCATCATATTGCATAACATCACCAATATTCAGGCATCGTGGTTGACCGTAGGCAAGGAGGTAGCCGAGATTGCACTCAAAAGCGGTGCAAACGACATGGGTTCTATTATGATTGAGGAGAATGTGGTGTCATCAGCGGGTGCTACAACACGCTTCGACCGCGAGGCTATGCAGGCAACGATACGCCGCGCAGGATTCACACCACGCCTACGCGATCAACTATATAACTACCGCGACTAACGGGGCAAATCGACAAGATTGTGCCAGAATGGGAGGTTGCGAATGACCCACCAGAGGCAATAACCCACGGCGTAGGTTATAATGACAGGATTTGAGGTGAGCAGATCGTAGAGAGGCTCAATACGCTTACCACGCAAGAGCGAGGCAAAGATAAGCAGGATGAAGTAGGGCGCGCATAGCCACATAAAGGGGTTGTAGCGAAACGAGAGCCACACCTCGCCATGCAGGAGGGCGTGAAGGGCGCGCTGGTTGCCACACGATGGACAGTCGAGACCCGTAAGCAAACGGAAGGGACACTTGGGTGCAAGGTAGGCGTGCGCAGGGTCGAAATAGAAGTATAGGGGCACAGCGACGGTGAGGATAAAGAGTATCACCAATATCCAAATCAACAAGCGTCGTGAATCCCTCTCCATAATATTACAAAATTAGGTGCGCAGACATTGCTGTTTGCGCACCTATATTTTTATAAAGCACTACAACCCAGAGGCAATGAGCGCAAGGAATACGAAGAAATAGATCGTTACGTATAGCGCAATGATGCCAAGGAAGACAAAGAGCGAGATACGCGAGAACTTTCGTGCCTGAGCCGACATAGCCTCAGCCTCATCATACTTACCCTCGATCCACAAAGAGTCCACCTTCGAAGCCTTAATGATGGCAATGATGCCTGTAGGCACGAAGAATAAGATCGTACTTACGATGGCGAAAGCAAGATAGTTATCAGGCTTTACGCGTGTTGGTGTGGGCTGATTATTCATCTCCATAGTTGTCATATGTTTTAGTTATAGACTCATATTATTGATGCAACGCAACTACTACCAGTAGTAATAGTCATCATCATCGTAATCCTCGTAAATATCCTCGTAGTAGTAGTCATCAATTTCATCAATTTCATCAAGCACAGCCATCTGAAGAGCTAAAGATGCGAAGAATGCTATAACCGATACGATAGCGCCTACAATAATTGATACGATGCCGAGCGTGCGTGCGCTTGATGCTGCCTTATATGCCTCAGCGTGGTTGCCTGAAGCCCAGAGACTGTTTACCTTAACCGACTTGAGAAGACCCCAAAGACCAATAGGCCAGCACAATACTGTACCAATGATAGAGATTGCCAAACTGTTAGATGGCTTTTGTGGTTGTGGTGCCTGCTCGGGCTGAGTGTTATATACCTCGTTCATAGTTGTATTTTTTTTATTATTGATTAGTAGTAATATTCGTCGTAGTCATCATCTACGTCGCCATGGTCAATGTCGTAGTCATCATCGTACCAATCGTCGTATGTTGACTCGTAGTAGGTACTCTGGTATTGGAAATTGCTATTCTCGAGTGCATCGGCTATCACCGAGGTAAAGAATGCAAGGATGAATATAGCGGTGTTGATAATAAAGCCGATGATGATACCTGCAATAGACCAACGCTTTGCTGATGACGCGTAACGATCTGCCTCCTTGTAGTAGCCTGCATCCCAGAGTCTGTTAACCTTAGATGCGCGCATTATGGCGATGATACCAAAGGGCAGACAGCACAATGCCGTTGTAAGGATGGCTATTGTGAGGCCAGAGTTTGGCTTCATAAAGTCGGGGCGTGTGGCCTTCTCTACCACTACCTCCTTTACGTATATCACGTTCTGCTCGGTGTGCTGTGACTCCATAGTATGCAAGGTTTAGAGTGATTGTTAAGCAAAGATAGGAAATATTCTTCAAAGTCGCAAAGGGAGGAACTTAAATAAACAAAGAAAGCAGACACACCAAGAGGCAATGGTCGCCAGCGCCACTATCACAAGAAACCGATTTTTGTTAAGAAGGCTGCAGGTACAAGTCTCGACAAAAAGTGCCGTCATTGGGTAGTACTTGGCGTACGTCCCATTGACGGCACTTTTTATTAGCGGCAGATGTCTGCCTTATAATCGAAAAGATTACTTAATGTTGAGCTTCTTGCGGATATCCTTAGGAATAGCGTTCTTGTGAACGATGATGTTCATAGTCTTGTAACGAACGAATGCCGTAGATACGTACCACAAGCCCTTGTAAGTACCAGCCTCGCCCCATGAGTTCTTAACCATGTAGTACTCAGTGCCGTTCTGATCCTTAGCAATACCGTAGATCTGCATACCGTGGTCATCAGTAGTCTCCCAGTTGTCGTAAGCACGCTGACGCTCCTCCTGAGTGCACCACTTCTGTGTAGAAGGCATAGGAGTATTCTTCTTCTCCTCCTCAGTGAGATTGAGCCACTTAGCCATATCAGAACCCTGGAGGTCTGCACCCTTAGGCTCCTCTGGAAGAACACCTGTACCCTGACGAGTAAAGCCCTTCTCGCTAACGTCGCTACCCCAAGCTACTGTGTAACCCTCCATGATAGCGTTATCGAATACCTCCATCAACTCATCGATAGGAAGGTTGTATGACTGAGCCCAACGCCAGTTGTCAGGAATCTCGATAGCAAATGAAGTGTAGAAGGGGTGGTGAGTGAATGAAGTCAAAGATACGTAGTCAGAAGCGTTCAAGCCCAAAGACTCGTAGAATGACTTAGGAGTGTACTCAACGCCCTCGTAAGTGAATGACTCAGGACGCTCACCGAGGTAGATATCGTGGATAGCCTCGATAGCCTTCTTCCACAACATCTCGCCATCAGGGCTTACCTGCAAGCTGCGGTGGTGACCCTTAGCGATAGCTGCAACAACTGCGTCGCTAACAGCTGTAAGCTCGTTGTGGTTGCTGAGCTCCATGCCGTACATAACACCCGGACGCATCTCAGCCTCGGGAACAAGACCGAAAGCCTCCATACCGTAGATTACATCGTAGAATGAGCCACCCTGTGCAAAAGATACGTCGCCGTGAGTGCGAACAGCCTTCTCAGCGCGATCGAGGTAGGTGTTGTGAACGATGAACATCTCAGAGAAGTCGTACTCGCCCTTGCCCATACGCAAAAGCTCAGACTCGATGAATGCCAATGATGAGTAGCACCAGCAAGTACCTGCCTGGTTCTGATTCTTGATGCTAGTGATAGGGTTCTCCTTCACTACTGTGAACTCGGGAGTGAACTCCTGAGCCATAGCACCGCTAGCCATGATAAGACCGAGTGCCAAACCAAAGATTTTCTTCATAATAATTGTGTTTTAAGGTATATTGTTATTTATTTCTTTGTCTTAGCTACGATGCGCTGACAATCAGTATAGCTGAGTGTCTCGACCTTCGTGCCTCGGGGGATGCGATAGTTTTTGCCGTTGTAGGCGATGTAGGGACCATACTGACCACTCTTAATAACCATCGCCGCATCCTCCGTAAAGGTACGTATAGGCTCAGATGCTGCACGCTGCTTGGCGATGCTCTCCTGCAAGAGCTCTACAGCACGCTCATAGCTGATGGTGTATGGGTCATCGGTCTTTGCCAACGATGCGAAGCTCTTGCCGTGGCGCACATAGGGACCAAACTTACCCAAACCAACCATGAGAGCCTCACCCTCGTAGTTACCGAGGTTGCGGGGCAATGCGAAGAGTTCCAACGCCTCCTCAAGGGTGATAGACTCGATGAGCTGACCCTTCTTCAAGGATGCAAACTGACCCTTCTCGCCATCTGCGCCCTCAAGCTCCACCATGGGGCCGTAGCGGCCGATACGAGCCTTCACGGTCTGACCTGTCTTGGGGTCGATGCCCAATACGCGGACAGACTGCGAGCCACGCTCCATCTGTGTGCCTACTGCCGCATCCACAAGCTGATGGAACGGGCTGTAAAAGTCACAAATCATAGACGTCCAGGTAATCTCACCGTCTGCAACGCGGTCGAACTCCTTCTCGACATTCGCAGTAAAATGGTAGTCGATGATTGACTTGAACTGCGACTCAAGGTAGTCGTTAACGATCATGCCGATATCTGTGGGAGCAAGGCGGCTCTTCTCGCGACCATAGCTCTCTGTTACAAGCTTCTCCGAAATCTTCTCACCCGAGAGTGTGAGCTGCACAATCTGACGCTTCTGGCCATCGCGATTCTGCTTTACAACGTAGCCACGGTTGATGATTGTGGTGATCGTAGGAGCGTATGTTGAGGGTCGGCCAATGCCAAGCTCCTCGAGGCGCTTTACAAGTGCCGCCTCATTGTAGCGTGCGGGGGCCTGTGTGTAGCGCTCAGATGCAGTGATAGTGGTAGCAATGACGTTGTCACCAACCTGCATCTTTGGCAAGATGCCACCCTCGCCCTCCTGCTGTGCATCCTCATCGACACTCTCAGAGTAGAGGCGCATGAAGCCGTCGAAGCGGACAACCTCACCCTGCGACACGAACTGCTCCTTGCGGTTCTCAAGGTCGATGACAATCTGTGTGCGGTCAAGCTCCGCGGGTACCATCTGCGATGCTACGGTACGCTTCCAGATAAGATCGTAGAGGCGCTTCTCTGCCGCTGTACCCTCAATCTCATTGCGCTCGATGTATGAGGGGCGGATAGCCTCGTGTGCCTCCTGTGCGCCCTTAGACTTCGTTTTGAAGTTGTGGGGGTATGAGTACTTAGCGCCAAAGAGGCGTGTAATCTCATTCTTACACTGCGAGATAGCCATCTGCGAGAGGTTCACAGAGTCGGTACGCATATATGTGATAAGACCCTGCTCGTAGAGCTTCTGTGCTACAGACATTGTCTGCGACACGCTCATACCGAGCTTGCGACCCGCCTCCTGCTGCAATGTAGAGGTGGTGAAGGGAGGTGCTGCATAGCGCTGTACGGGCTTCTCCTCGGCCTTAGACACAGTGAAGCGCTCACCGATGCACGACTGGAGGAACTGCTCCGCCTCATCGCGCGTGTCAAAGCCCTGCGACAATGTCGCCTTGAAGAGAGTCTTCTCCTGGTCAGCAGCAGCGTAGAACTGCGCCACAACGCGGAACTGAGCTACCGACTTGAAGTTGATGATATCGCGCTCACGCTCGACAATCAAACGTACGGCAACGCTCTGTACACGGCCTGCAGAGAGTGCTGGACGCACCTTCTTCCACAATACGGGAGAGAGCTCGAAGCCCACCAAACGATCCAACACGCGACGCGCCTGCTGCGCATTTACAAGGTTGAGGTCGATGGTACGAGGGTTCTCAATAGCGTCGAGGATAGCACGCTGCGTGATCTCGTGGAACACGATTCGCTTAGTGCGGTCGATGGGCAACTCCAAGACCTTCGCGAGGTGCCATGCAATAGCCTCTCCCTCGCGGTCCTCATCGGATGCCAACCACACGGTCTTTGCCTCGCGTGCCATGCGCGAAAGCTCGTCTACAACCTTGCGCTTATCCTCTGGTATCTCGTAAATGGGTTCAAAATCTTTATCGAGGTTTATACCGAGTCCCTTCTTCGCCAAGTCGCGGATGTGGCCAAAGCTCGACTTAACCTTGAAGTCCTTGCCGAGGAACTTCTCGATAGTCTTCGCCTTGGCGGGGGACTCTACAATAACCAAATTCTCCATTACTCTTCTTAAACTTTATTTCAAACAGCAAAACCTATGTAGCGACACATAGGTTTGCTAAATCTATTTCATGCTTAGCACTAAATCCCTATCGTACAATGGTATAGGTTAAATCCAAAGTGATAGGCGCTTTATCCACACTATTCTCGTCATCGCAACCTCCGTAAACGGTCTGATGGTTGAAGCCGAAGCGATTTGCAGCCTCAGGGCCGAGGTACATGCGGCGGTAGGTCACCAACGACTCGCCTGCGGGCTCGTAATCTGCCGAGAACTTCTCCAACTGCACCTTGCCATTCTCATCGACATTATCCTTTGCCGCCATCATCAATGACTGGATAGTCACTGAGATGTCCATGGTATATGCTGCCAACGAACGGTTGAGATAGCCGTCATAGTCCAAGGCATATGATGACTCCAAGCTGTAGGCGTAGTCAGTAATACCCGTCAATGTTGAGCCGTATGCAGTATAGAGACCCATGCGATCCATCGAACCATTCATAACCTCGCCAATCTTGAGCGGATCAAGAGCAAGTGGATCATAGTTCGAGCCCTCGAGATATACCTTGAGGCGTGCCTGGTTAACAGAGACTACTGCATTCTTCTCGCTCAAGGCGATATCTGCCAATGACTGGATGAACTCATCGCTGAACCACACCTCGGTAACGACACCACCCATGCCATCGACATAGCCAATGCTCACCTCGGGGTTGCTCTCTACGTCTGCCACCATAGAGCCTGCGAAATCGTGCGACACACGGTTGATAGAGACGTTGCCTACCTCCATATCTCGCTCTGCGGGGTCGATATAGAAGTGGTAAGGCATCTGCGCTGTATCACGGATGATGGTTGGATCCTCCTCGTAACGGCTACGCACATAGAGGATGAGTGCCGAATTCTCCAAGTTGGTAGCGAACATCGCACCCTCACCATCAATCTTCTCTACTGGTTCAATGTAGATACCACGAATCCTCTCGATGAAATCCTTCTCGTAGCCAAGAACATAGAGGCTGTCCTTGTCATTAGCATAGCCACCATTAGCCTCGAGCTCCTCCTCAGAGGTAAACATCAAGCGTGATACATACTCGCGTGTAGCGTCAGTACGCTGGAGTGTGACATACGCACTCCTTGGGTTTGACATGTCACCCACATATACGCCACGCTCCTGGTTGGGATACTCGAACGTAAAGATAGGCTCGCTCGAGATGTAGGGCTGTGGGTCGAAGTTGATATAGAAGGCCGAGTCTGCCGACTGCTCAACATATTCGTTCGATGTAATCTCGTAGACGTTGAACTTGTGACGCTTAGTGGTGTCGCCATGGAAGTCCTGAACGTATAGCGCCAAGACCATAGAGTCGAAGATGGGGCGGTAACCCCAGCTGCGCTGCTCACCAAGTGACATACCAAACATCATCTGGGTCATGAAGCCCGCACGACGCACACCAAAGAGATCACTACGCTCAGCACCGAAGTAGCCCATCTCGACATTTGCCGAAGCGATAGAGTCGGTCTGATATAGACGTGTCTGGAGAAGCTGACAACTCTCAGAGTTATCACCCTCTTTCCACTCGCCCATGCTGTAGACACGGCGCTTAAGCTCCATATTTTGTTTTGTGGGCACGAACTCCGAGCCCAAGGTATAGTCTACCTCGGTGGTGCAGCTAATAGCCATAACGGCCACAACCACACACGCCAACACTGAGACTATCAACCTCTTATAATTCATCATAGAACTTTTTGTAGTTATCGAAGACCTCCTTAGCATCGCCATCGGAATACTCAAGGATCTTCTTGCCAGTACTGCGTGCATACTCCAAAACTGCGGGGTCTGCATCTGCCGAGGTCACGATGATACCGTCGGCATAGTCTATAACGTAGCGATAGAGGTTTTCGTACGTAGGCTCCTCCAAAATTGCCATTTTGCTATCCATGACGCCCTCGCCCTCGAGCTTCTGCTTGAAGTCTGCAGCAAGCGTGCCATCGAACTTGTCAGCACCCAACGACAACACAATCTTCACGTCGCGGAACAATGGATCATCATACAACACATGCTTCAAATACATGGGCACAACAGCCGAGAACCAGCCGTGGCAGTGTACGATGGTGGGAGACCAGCGTAACTTCTTGACTGTCTCCAACATACCGCGTGCAAAGAAGATAGAACGATCGTCGTTATCCTCAAACATCTTACCCTCCTCATCGTGCAAGATTGCGCGACGTGAGAAGTAGTCATCGTTGTCGATGAAATAAATCTGTATGCGTGCAGATGGGATAGAGGCCACCTTGATGATAAGCTGGTGGTCGTTGTCGTTGATAATGAGGTTCATACCAGAGAGGCGAATTACCTCGTGGAGCTGGTTACGACGCTCATTAATGCAACCATAGCGAGGCATGAACGTGCGTACCTCAGCACCACGCTCCTGCATCTGACGTGCCATCTCGATACTGAGCTTTGAGAGCTCATTCTCGGGCAAATAGGGAGAAATCTCCTGGCACACATACAATATCTTATTTGTTGCCATAATCTACACTATTTCTACAAAATCAACATCGCATCACCGTAGGTACCAAAACGATAACCCTCCTCCTTGGCTACCTGGTAGGCATTCATAACGAGGTCGTAGCCACCGAATGCCGCAACCATCATCAACTGAGTTGAGTATGGGAGGTGGAAGTTTGACACAAAGGCGTCAGCCGCTGTAAACTGATAGGGGTGGAAGATGAACTTGTTTGTCCAGCCATCCATAGGCTTGATCATGCCACCAACCGATACTGCAGTCTCCATAGCACGCATAACGGTGGTACCAATAGCCACAACCTTGCGACCATCGCGCTTCGCAGCGTTGATGATGCCTGCAGTCTCCTCGTTGATGAAGAACTGCTCAGAGTCCATCTTGTGCTTTGACAAATCCTCAACATCTACGGTGCGGAAGTTGCCCAAACCTACGTGGAGCGTAAGGAATGCCTTGTCGATGCCCTTAATCTCCATGCGCTTCATGAGGTGCTTCGAGAAGTGAAGACCCGCTGTAGGAGCTGCCACAGCACCCTCGTGCTCAGCATAGATAGTCTGATACCACTCCTCATCCTCGGGCTCTACCTTTGCGCGTACCCAGCGTGGAAGTGGTGTCTCACCCATAGCGTAGAGCGCCTCCTTAAACTCCTCGTACGAGCCATCGAACAAGAAGCGGAGGGTACGGCCACGCGAAGTGGTGTTATCAATAACCTCGGCACCCATAAGCTCATCATCACCGAAGTAGAGCTTGTTGCCGATACGAATCTTTCGTGCAGGGTCTACCAACACATCCCACAAGCGCAACTCGCGGTTGAGCTCACGGAGCAAGAAGATCTCGATGTCTGCACCAGTCTTCTCCTTGCAACCCTGTAGACGCGCAGGGAATACCTTCGTGTTGTTAAACACGAACATATCCTTCTCGTCGAAATACTCGATAATATCCTTGAATGTGCGATGCTCAATCTCGCCTGTCGAGCGATGCAACACCATTAGGCGTGCATCGTCACGATTTATCGTAGGATACTGTGCAATCATATCCTGCGAAAAGTCGTAACCATACTGCGATAACTTCATATTTCTTTCAAAAAAAGCGTGTAATAATCAAGTAATATACGCAAAATCTGCTAATTTGTTTCACACTCACGCAACTTTTCCATAAAATCGTCGAGCGTGTGCGACTTTTCTACGGTGAAACCACCACTGCGCGTACGACGCAACGAGGTGAGGTAGGCACCACTATTAATTGCCTCACCAATCTCGAATGCCAATGAGCGGATGTAGGTACCCTTGCTGCAACGAACACGAATCTTGATGCGTGGCATATCGTACTCGACAAGTTCGAGCTCGTAGATGTTAATCAACGCCTTCTTAAGCTCAATCTCCTCGCCAGCACGTGCAAACTCATAGGCACGCACGCCCTGTACCTTCTTTGCTGAGTAGAGTGGGGGCAGCTGCTCGCGCTCACCTGTGAGCGACTTAAGTGCCTCCTCAACCATCTCGCGTGTGATATGCTCCGTGGGGTAGGTGTTATCTACCTCGTGCTCCATATCGCCACTGGGCGTTGTTGCACCGAGCATAAGTTCTGCAACATACTCCTTCTCTTCGGCCTGAAGCGCCTCCACCTGCTTGGTAGCACGACCGATACATACGAGCAAGATACCCGTAGCCAATGGATCGAGCGTACCAGCATGGCCTATCTTAATCTTGGGGTAGCCGCACTTGCGCAACTGAAACTTAATCTTGCGCACCACATCGGCACTTGTCCACTCGTAGGGTTTGTCGATAACAGCGACATAGCCTTCAGGGAATTCAACCCCGCGTAATGTAAATTCCTCCATTTACTATTATTAATTTAGAATATATACGAACCAATAGCCACGATGCCCACCACAGCGCAGTAGAGGGCAAACCAGATGAGCTTACCGCGCTTTACCATGTCGATCATAAAGCGACATGCGAGGCATCCCACGACAAAGGCTGTCACAAAGCCCGCAACGAGCGCCAATGTAGAGATACCCGCAACGGCAAAGCCATCGTCGACGATATGTAGCAGCGTCTCACCCATGATGGGTGCCAAGACCATAAGGAACGAGAAGGTTGCAACAACCTCCTTGCGGTTGCCTAATAGCAGACCCGTAGCGATGGTGCTACCCGAGCGGGAGAGACCTGGTGTTGCAGCCACAGCCTGCGCCACGCCGATGATAAGTGCATCGCGGTACGATATTGTCTCCTTCTGGCGAGGCTTGGCGTAGTAGGCAAATGCCAAGAGCGTAGCTGTAACCAAGAGCATAGCACCCACAACGACCATGATATAGTCCGAAGCGAGCACCGCATCAATCTTATCCTTAAGCATAAATCCCACGATACCGATGGGTATCATCGAGATGATGAGCTTCACGATATATGCCTTCTCCTCGTTCATGCCGCGCGTAAAGAGTCCCTTCAGCACACCCGCAATCTCGCGCCAGAGCACCACGATAGTGCTCAACACCGTAGCAGCGTGGAGGGCGACATCGAACGTAAGATTCTCCTCAAGTTCTACGCCGAGGAGTTCCTTCGCCAACTGCAAGTGGCCGCTGCTCGACACAGGCAAGAACTCCGTAAGGCCCTGCACAGCACCCAAGATTATCGACTCGAAAACCTCCATCCTACTCTACATCTTTATCATTACGCTTGGGGAAGCGGAGCATGATGCCCAACGCCACAATAACAAAGCCCATAAGCACCATGATGGGTGCGATGGTGATGCGGCGCGTTGAGTATATCGACCAATCGAACTCGGTAACGGTGTGGTCACCACCACCCGACATAAGTATGAAACCAACGACAACGACCAAGAGACCAGCACCCATAAGGGCATAGTTCTTAGCACCGAAGGGCATAAGCGTCTTAACGTCGTCCTGCTTATTCTCTGCCATATTAGTATAGATAAATTTTATTCGACTTCATATTCACGAACTTGTTGACCGCGAAGGCACTAAAGAGCACGGTGATAACCACACCCACAACAACAAGAGCACCCACGATGATACCCACCTCGTTGTAGTTGAGCATAACGATACCCTCGGGCGTAAAGCTATTTGCGCCGTAGACAACACCCACAACCATGATAGCAGCCACAAGACCCGCAATAACACCCTGCTTCAAAGCGCTAATCAACAAGGGTCGCATGATGTACCACTTTGTAGCACCCACAAGCTTCATGGTGTTGATAAGGTAGCGCTTAGAGTAGATAGCCAAGCGGATAGTGTT
>JAFZGE010000088.1 GCA_017555545.1 Alistipes sp. | reverse complement strand
CACACGCTACGGCGCAATCTATCTTGTATCTGTTCATCCATTCTCTGGTTACCAGAAGAAGTAGTCAGCGGACTTTGGAGTAAAACTTTAAGCGGGAACTCTTTCGGGCTCCCGCTTTTTGTATGCTCAGAGGAGGTGTTGGTCTGAGCAATGCTGTGTGGTTTGTGGGTATATAAAAGTACACCCATGTGATTGAGATCGGTTATCCTCATGCGTTGCTGCGGGTATCGATGCTATAAACGAAAAGAACCTGCCTCGTGGCAGGTTCTTTTATTATATATATGTCGTTCGGACTAGCGGAACAAACACTCGTAGACTAGTGCTACGCCCGAAAGCTCGATAGTGGCAGAGCCTGCGCAGTCGAGGTGGAGGATTGCCTTCGACACCTCCACGTCGCTAAGTGTGTAGCCCTCTGCGTCGAGCATCTTAACGCGTGCGCCAGCCTCGGGAGTACCCATAAGTAGGGTAGCTGTGGTAGCGCCCTCCTTAACTGCGAACGAAGCCTTACCCTCGGTTGCAAGTGCAGTGAAGGGGTTGTTGTCGATGCCATACTCAGCCTTAGTTACGGGGTTGATATCGAACGAGCGGATAGCAAGCCAGTTACGCTTCTTGCTCTCGAGCTTGCGGATGCCGACGTAGCGTGCCTCGAAGGGCTCACCCTTCCACTCAATCTCGTAGACGCCCTCCAAAGGCTCGGTAAGCGCAACCCATGTCTCGCCATCTATAGAGTACTCCAATACGGTGTGGTCGAAGTAGTCTACATCATCCACAGAGTTGCGACCCTGGATGATGCGAATTTCGCGTACCTCGCGCACGATGCCCATATCTGCACCCACAAAGTCATCCGTACGCTGACCATCGCCCGAGTGGTAGTAGGTCTCGGGGTCGTTGTCGAACATATACTTGCTCTGGGGAGCACCCAACGAGCGGTATGTGCCCACGGGAGCGAGGGTCGAAGCCTTAACGCCTGTAAGGCTCTCGAAGTATGCCGCCGCCATATCGTCCATAAGACGCTCATAGAAGGGCTTTAGCTTCATTGTGCCTACGCGATGAGCATCGTACATAGCAACCTCCTCCTCGGTCATGATATTGTCGGCGTAGAGCTCCCAGAAGGCGTCATAGTCGCCAGCGGTGTAGAGCTCATAGCACTCGATAGCCTTGAGGCAGCGTGTGCCGAGCTTCTCGAACTCCACGAGCCATGGGCGAAGCTCGCCAAGAAGCGCCTTGTTCTCCATTGCCTCCATTGCTGCAGGCACGGCGATGATGCGCTTGAGCTCCTCCTTAAGGCGTGCTGCAACCTCTGCGTCGTATGTTGCGAAAGAGAATGTCTCAGTCTCCCATGACTCCCAGCGGCGGTAGCCAGTCTCGGTGTCGCACGAGTGGATGGCGAAGAGACGGTATGCCTCCTTAACCTCGGGTGCAAGCTCCTCGAGTGCGCGCTCCCAGCTGTCGATGGGGTTGTATGCCTCGGTGTTCCATGCGAAGTCGCCAACGCTGTAGAGTGCCAACTTAGATGCCTCGCCATGCTCCATAGGGTTGCTCAAGATACCGCGTGTCTTGGTCTCATCCATGGTGTTTGCAAGACCATATACGGGACCCTGCATAACGATGTGGCGTGCATAGTCGGTAACGGGGAAGTTCCACCAGAAGAGCGCAGGACGCTTAATACGCGAACTGATCCACTCCATGGTAGACTCTGTCATGTCGCTACATACAGCGTCGCCAGTCCAGAATACATCCACCGAGGGGTCGAGCTCGTTGCCATAGATAACGAGGCTGCCGCGCTCTGTGGGGTTCGCCCAGAGGCGTGTGTACTCCGTAGGACATACGATAAGTGGCTCTACATCGCCCTTAACAGCTACGAACTCCTCGTTGAGGATGTTCATAAGCTCGGTCTGGTAGTAGGGGTTAGTGCCCGCACCCTCGATGTCATCGAAGTGGATGGCGAAGGCGCGTACGCCAAGCTTATACATGGCGTCGAACTTGTTCTTAAGATTCTGAATGTCGGACTCCTCCCACTTGATATCCTTGCCTGGGTGTACTGCCCACACGAAGTGCACGCGGTTGCGGTTACAAGCCTCTACAAGCTCCTTGATTTGTGCCGCCTCATCTGCGGGATACTCCTCGCGCCAGTAGGGTGATGAGTGGTATGGGTCATCCTTAGGACCATATACATAGTAGTTCATCTTGTGGCGACCATAGAAGTCGATGAGCGAGAGACGTGTCGCGTGTGACCATGGTGTGCCATAGAAGCCCTCCACAACGCCACGATACTTCAAATCGGGCCAGTCGCGGATTACGAGCGCGGGGATTGTACCCTCCTGTGCGCGTGGGCTCTCTACAATCTGACGCAAGGTCTGCAATGCGTAGAATGCGCCAAGCTCATCGTATGCTGTGATAGTAATGCCCTCGCGGTGGTGTACGTTGATGGCGTATGAGCCACTCTTGTTGGGCATCTCATCGTTCTCATCCCAGCCACCCTTTGTGTAGTTGATAACGAGCTTAGCACCCTTGCGGCTCTGCTTGATGAAGTCTATCTCCGAGGCGAAGGCCTTAGCAGCCTTACCCTTGAGTGCCACGCCATTTGTGATGTCGAGGGGCAACGAGCGGAGGGTGTAGATGTGCTGAGGTGTGGGGTTGATAACGAGACCGCCGTGGTCGATCTTATGGCCGAGCATCTCGCCCACATCCTGCCTCTCGCCACGTTGTGATGAGAGGTCTTGTGCCATAGCCGTGCCTAGCGATAGTGTCGCTACGATGGCCATCGCAAACATAAAACGAAGTTTGTTCATCATACTATTTTTTTGATTTGATATTTCTCCAATTTGCAAAGATAAGAAAAAAAGTGATAGGAGCAAATTGTTCGCGGACAAACGCTTCTGTTCCGCATTCCACTATTCAAAAACATAGGGAAATGGAACGGTGAAACATGGAAGAGTATAAATAGTGGTGTGGTTTGTGCGTTAGGATCGAGGTGCGAGTTGTAGATTCAAAGGAGTGATATGTGGCGGTGGTGCGCTTGTCTTCAAGTCTTGAGTCCTAAATTTGTCGAACTCATCTACACCAGCCCGCATCATACCGGACTCTCTCGTCACCCCACGTGCTAAACAAAAAAAAGAGAGAAACTTTCGTTTCTCTCCTCTTAGTACCCAGAGCCGGGGTCGAACCGGCACAGGGGTGAACCTACTGGTGTTTGAGACCAGCGCGTCTACCGATTCCGCCATCTGGGCATCAGTTTTTGACTGATTTCGAGCGCAAAGATAGACATTATTTTATATCCTGCAAAATTTTCGGCAATTTTTTCACTACTATTTTTGTTTTTTTTTTCGTGGTTTAATCCTACTATGCTAATCATCAGTATATTACGTCGTATATGAAAAATGCCGTTAGCAGGGCTAGCGGCACTATTTACAGCACTTGAACAGGTCGGTGAGGTATGTATCCAAGAAGAGTAGTTCGGCATCATCCTGCACCACGTCGTTCATCAACAAGTGCTCTTCACTGTAGAGTTGAAGCGTTCGTGGGTCGATTTCACTCATAGGCAAACCATGTTTTAATGTGATTGTTTGCCTATATAACGACCCGCACTCGCACTTATTGTGTGTTGGTGTTAATTTAGCACGATATTTTTCTCCTTGATCATGCGGCGTAGGTTCAATAGCGCATAGCGCATACGTCCAAGCGCGGTGTTTATGCTCACCTCAGTCTGCTCGGCAATCTCCTGGAATGAGAGCTTGGAGTAGTAGCGTAGGCGTACCACCTCCTGCTGCTCCTCAGGCAGTAGGTCGATAAGGTCGCGGATGGTCTGCTCCATCTCGCCATGTACAAGCTCATCCTCGGTTGTGGGCTCCGAGAAGCGCATTGTGCCGATAACGTCGTAGCCAGCCTCGGCCTCGTTCACCTGGCGACTCGCCTTCTCGCGACGGAAGTGGTCGAGCACGCGGTTGTGTGCGATGCGTAGTACCCATGAGAGGAACTTGCCTGAATCGGTATAGCGACCCTCATCGATGACCTTTACGGCCTTAATAAATGTCTCCTGGAAAATGTCGTCGGCGATGTCGTCGTTGCGCACCATCATACCGATGTAATTACGCACGCGCACTGAATGACGCTCGATAAGTTCAGATATAGCACTCCTATCTCCCGAAATGTAGTTGTTAAGCAATACACGATCGCTTAATGATGTCACGTTCATACTCTTCTATGTTATTGGTTCAAGAGCAGAAATTCTTCGATAGGCACTATAGTTTTTTAGTTAATAATCTTTGTTTTCGATTGCAAGATATGAATAATATTTCAAACCACAAAATATTTTGCCTCTCGCGGCGTTGTGTGCCTAAAGCCGAAATTCACTCGGCGTATGAAGCAAACAGCGTGCCAATGAATGAGTTACGAATGGTGTAACCGACGATTTATTTGAATATATCCTGCGGTGAAGCGACCAAAATGGAGGGTGAAATGACATACTTTTTCGGGGCTAATTGCGTTGCGAAAACGAGAAATGGGCTTTCGTGGCAATGCAGAATGATGCTAACAACATTTGTCCGCGACAACACTATTGCTAATTGCTAATTCCTTACTACTAATTTCTCCTCGCCCTCCCCTTTGCTCAATCCGCAGATGCGCTTAAAACGCTTAAAAATGGGCATTACGGCGATAATTTCGATAAAAGAGCTTGGCGAGACCTCACTTTTTCGCTTCAACGTTTGCTCAAATCGAAAATAAAACGTAAATTTGCGGGTCTATATATACATATAGGTAGGCGACAAACAAGAGAATAAAATTTATACATATTGATAATGGAGAACATGAATCAAGAGTTGAACAACAACACGAGCGAGACCACTGGTGGACGCATTGTCCAGGTCAACCTCGAAGAGCAGATGAAAGCGGCATATATCGACTATTCGATGTCGGTTATCGTGTCGCGTGCTCTGCCCGACGTGCGTGACGGTTTGAAGCCCGTACACCGTCGTATTTTGTATGATATGGCAGCCGAGCTTAACCTTTCATCAGACAAGCCTACTCGTAAGAGTGCCCGTATTGTCGGTGATGTGCTCGGTAAGTTCCACCCCCACGGCGATAGCTCAGTATATGAGGCTATGGTACGTATGGCGCAGGATTGGTCTATGCGTTACCCATTGGTTGAGGGTCAGGGTAACTTCGGTTCTATGGATGGTGACTCACCCGCGGCTATGCGATACACCGAGGCACGCATGCAAAAGATTACTGATGAGGTTATGGCAGACATCGAGAAGGAGACTATCGACTGGGGTCTCAACTTCGATGATACATTGAAGGAGCCAACCGTATTGCCCACAAAGATTCCTTTGTTGCTCGTTAACGGTGCTAGCGGTATCGCCGTAGGTATGGCAACCAATATGGCGCCCCACAACTTGGGCGAGGTTGTTGACGCTTGCTGCGCATATATCGACAATCCTGAGTGCGAGTGCGAGGAGTTGTTGGAGCATGTTAAGGGCCCCGACTTCCCTACAGGCGGTATCATCTACGGCTACGAGGGTGTTAAGGAGGCGTTGCTCACAGGTCGTGGCCGTGTGGTTATGCGTGCAAAGACCGAGATTGAGCACACAGCATCAGGTCGCGAGTGTATTGTAATCACTGAGATTCCATACATGGTCAACAAGGCCGATATGATTAAGCGTATCGCCGACCTCATCAACGAGAAGAAGATTGAGGGTATCTCATACATCAACGATGAGTCTGACCGCCAGGGTATGCGTATCGTTATCATCTTGAAGCAGGATGCTGTTGCGAGCGTAGTTCTCAACACACTCTACAAGAATACCCCATTGCAGTCGTCATTCGCGGTTAATAACATCGCGTTGGTTAATGGCCGTCCACAGTTGCTCAACCTCAAGGAGCTTATCCGCCACTTCGTAGACCACCGTCATGACGTTATCGTGCGTCGTTCACGCTTCGACTTGCAGAAGGCTCAGGAGCGCCTCCACATCGTTGAGGGCTTGCTCATTGCGCAGGACAACATCGATGAGGTTGTACACATCATCCGTTCTTCGAAGACTACCGAGGAGGCTCGTACACGTCTTCAGGAGCGCTTCGGTCTTTCGGACTTGCAGTCGGCAGCTATTCTCGAGATGCGTTTGCGTCAGCTTACAGGCTTGCAGCGTGAGCAGCTCGAGGCAGAGCGCGATGAGTTGGTTAAGACTATCGACTACTTGAACGCTGTGCTCAACAACGTAGATATGCAGATGCAGATCATCAAGGATGAGCTTCAGGAGATGAAGGAGAAGT
>JAFZGE010000087.1 GCA_017555545.1 Alistipes sp. | reverse complement strand
CTATGCGGCCTGTTGTTCCTGTGCATATTAGGCGGTGTGATAGGAGTTTTTCCCAGTTCCATGCGACCCACTCCGCGAGGTCGTGCTTCATGGCATCGTGTGCCACAAGCGCAATAGTCAGTCTCTTACTCATAAATTCATTCAAATTAGTTAATCTCGTTTAATCTTTTTTTCACGCTGCAAAAATAGGGCAACGATGTTTCGTTATCACGACAACACCGTTAATTTATTGTTACGAAATTGTGAAGAGTGGAGATAAACAAAGGAGCCCAACAAAGACTCCTTGAATAATATTTACTATGTAAGAACTACACGCTGCCGATGCAGAGCAAGACCATACCTATGAGAATCAGTACAAGGTCGAGGGCTTTGTGCTTGAGGTTGCGCTCACCAAAGATAAGAGCGCCACATAGGAAGGTGACGATAACCGACGAGCGGCGTATCATCGATACCACAGCAATCATGCTATCAGCATCGTCGAGAGCGTGGTAGTAGCAGAAGTCGGCGAGGGTGACAAATAGCGAGATAAGGGGTATGGTCCAGCGCCAGTGGAAGGGCTCTGCAGCGCGGCGTGGCAACCATATAGCAGCACCTATAATACACATCATGGCGAACTGGTAGATACCAAACCAGCTCTGCACGAAGATAGGACCTATATCGCACCTCGATATGAGGAACTTATCGTAGAGGCCACTAACTGCACCAAGCAGCATGGCGGCAAACATTGCCCACACATAGCGGTTATTGCGGAAGTCGATATTCTCCTTTCTACCTGCGCGACTCAACAGATAGAGCGAGACGATGGTAAGCAGCACACCACCCCACTGCCAGAGGTTAAGTTCTTCGCCAAAGAGCAGGATAGCACCCAGCAATACGACAACGGGGCGCGTGGCATTCACAGGGCCCACGATAGTGAGCGGAAGGTGCTTGATGGCGTAGTAGCCACACAACCACGACGAGAGCGTAATGGCGGCCTTAAGCGCCACAAGCAGGTGCTCCCTGATGCCGATGTCGTAGCCATAGTCCTCCTGCAAGAACTTTGCACCGAACCACCCGAAATCGAGGTGCGCATCGAGGATATAGGGCAACAGCAGTAGCGACGAAAAGAGGGTATTAAGCAGCAGCACGGGGATGACGGCATTGCCCGCGAGCGAGCGCTTCTTGGAGACATCGTAGAGACCAAGAAGCATAGCCGAGAGTAGTGCAGCACCAACCCACATACTACCTATAAATCAAAAGGTTTGCGATAAGGCACACTGCCAATGACATGCTTGCCATGGCGTTAAGCGTACCAAAGGCGATGCCGATGTTTCGCTGCTTTGTAGGCGTAACAAGGTAGTGCTCCAGAGCAAGGATAGCAGCAAAGAGCGCACAGCCTACATATAGCAACCACGTGTGTGGCTGCGAGAGGGCAAACCACACCAAGAGGGCTACGCTAGCGAGGTGCAACAACGCGCTAATAACCAACGACGTAGTAGCCGAGAAATGCGAGGGGATAGAGTGCAAGCCGCGCTTACGGTCGAACTCCGCATCCTGCAACGCATAGATGATATCGAAGCCCGCACACCATGTCGTAACCACAGCCGCCAAGAGCCAGCACTCAGCGACTACCGTGCCCGTAACGGCGATATAAGCACCCACGGGAGCGATGCCGAGCGATATGCCCAATACAATGTGTGCAAGAGCCGTAAAGCGCTTGCAGTAGCTATAGAACATCACCACGAAGAGCGCCACGGGCGAGAGCCATGCGCACAAGGGATTGATAGTGATGGTGGTAGCGACAAAGAGCAGTGCATTGATGATGATGAATATCACAGCACCGCGCGAAGAGATGACACCCGCGGGAATCTCACGATTTGCGGTGCGGGGGTTCTCAGCATCAATCTTACGGTCTGCCCAGCGGTTGAAGCCCATGGCGACATTGCGGGCAAAGACCATGCACGCCACGACCTGAAGCAACACCACCCACAACACAGAGTTGTGCTCCGCCGTCATCCACGCATAGGTGAACGACAACAGCGCAAAGGGCATTGCGAATATGGTGTGCGAGAACTTTACGAGGCGTAGGTAATCTCCAATCTTACTCATAATGAACGGATTATAGCTTCACAACCTCCAATAACCATTGTGGCGCACGCATAGGGCGACGTGTCTCCTTGTCGATAAAGCCGAGCGTCGTAGAACCCGAAGCAATCTCTCGGCCATCCTCGCCACGCACCTCATAGCGGAATACCATGCGCGCCTTAGGTGCCTCGTCCACAAATGCTGTAACCGAGATAAGCTCATCGTAGAGCGCAGGGTTGCGATACTTGACCGCAACATCGACAATAGGCATCATGACGCCACGGCGCTCCATCTCTGCGTATGTCAAGCCGCTGGCACGCAGCCACTCGGTACGCGCCACCTCGAAGAACTTAACGTAGTTCGAGTGGTGGACAACGCCCATCTGGTCGGTGTGGTGATACTCCACACGTATCTTGGTCTCAAAGCTAATCATAGCGTTATCTTAACGAATTAGCGAATGCGGTCGAGCGAGCGCACAAGAACCTCATCGCGGAAGATTGCACGACCTGCCAAGAATGTGGGAATGAGGGCTACGATAGGCATAATAAATGCCCAACCGAGAGCCTTAACAGCCGATGCACCACAGATGTCGGGGATGATCATCCAGTAGAAGAGCAAGATAACCAACACAGCACCCACCTGGAGTACACCCTCCGCGGCACACAAGCCCACCTGACGCTTACGATGCTTGAACAAGAAGATTGTAACGAGAGGCAAGAGCGTAGCAACGCCAAACAAGAGTGCAAAAATCCATGCGTAGCCTATTGTGCCACCAAACCACGAAAAGGCTGTGAGCGTGTGTGTCTCACCATTGATGGTTACGTGTGCGATAGGCAAAAATAGAGTGCAAGCCATAAGGGCTGTTACAACAAGCAAATAGAGTGACTGAATGCGCTGAATCATAGTAGTATTTAGTTTTAATTATTCCAATTTGTCATCAATAAGATAGTGGTTACGGTCGCTCGAACGACGGTTGATGAGTTCACCTAGGAAGCCCGCCAAGAAGAGCTGCACGCCCAATACTACGGTAGTGAGGCCGAAATAGAAGAGGGGCTGGTTGGTTACGGGGACATCCCACGCCAACTTCTCCACCACAATCCATGCGATGGCCACGAAGCCCGCGATAAACATCAGCGTGCCGAGACCACCAAAGAGATACATGGGCGAGCGACCAAAGTGCGACATGAAGGTCACGGAGATAAGGTCGAGGTAGCCCTTAACCATGCGCTCGAGGCCGAACTTCGAGTAGCCATACTTACGCTCGCGGTGCTCTACAACCTTCTCGCCGATGCGCTTGAAGCCAGCGTGCTTAGCAAGGATGGGCATATAGCGGTGCATCTCGCCATAGACCTCGATACTTTTAACAACCTTCAGGCGATAAGCCTTGAGGCCACAGTTGAAGTCGTGGAGACGTATGCCCGACATGATGCGTGCCGTGAGGTTGAAGAACTTGCTTGGCCAACGCTTGCCGATGGGGTCGTAGCGCTTACGCTTCCAGCCCGAAACCAAGTCGTAGCCATCCTCAAGAATCATGCGACGCATCTCGGGAATCTCATCGGGCGAGTCCTGCAAATCGGCATCCATCGTAAAGACAACCTCTCCCGAAGCCATCTCGAAGCCCGAATACAGCGCTGCCGACTTGCCATAGTTACGCATAAAGCTGATGCCCTTAACCGCGGGATAGCGCACCGAGAGCTCCTTAACCACACCCCACGAGCCATCCGTAGAGCCGTCATCGACCATGATGACCTCATACGTGAGGCTATTCTCGTGTGCTACCCTATCAATCCACGCTACGAGCTCGGGTAACGACTCCGCCTCATTGAACAAGGGTACCACAACCGATATGTCTAATCTCTTATTCATATTATTCATTGCTAATGTTCTGCGCTCTCTTGCGACGCGCCACGGCAGCAACAACGAGCGATGCGATGCCACCATAGAGCATGTAAGAGGTCATGTGCGAAATTATTGTTGCAAAGATTGAGGGCTTATCCATAGTCTCAAGCATCTCAATCTGCTTAGTCATAATATCCGAAGAGAGGTTCTCCGAGCTACCGAGTAGGGCGTTATAGGCGTTCATAATCTCCTCGATCTGCTCGAAGTAGCCAATCTGTGCAGCACGGTAGAGGTCGTAGCCCATAACATCTACGAAGATGGTGTTTGCAACACCCACGAAGATGCCCGCGAACATCGAGATAAGAAGGCCATACGACACAGCACGGCCATACGTAAATGGCATATCGACAACGATGCCATTACCTACCTCAATCCTATCGTTCCATGCCAACGAGATGCGTCGTGTGAAGCGGATCATCAACCATACGAAGACAGCGGCAGCGATAACGCCCTCGATAAGGATTACAAGCGAGGCGTTGATAAGGCTCACGCCGCTGAAGAGCAACATATACTGCTCGAAGATATGCGATAGTGCCATCACCACACCAATGATTGCTGCAGCGCGTAGCACATCCATCCAAAACTCCTTAATTTTCATATTGCGATGTCTCTCTTACTTAACATTCATTCTATCCAACGCGCGGTGGTAGGCCGCAGCATTGCGATTGTGCTCAGCGAGGGTGCGTGCAAAGTTGTGGCGACCATCCATCTCGGGGCGAGCACAGAAGTAGATATAGTTGTGATTCTCGTAGTTGAGCACACCCTCGATAGCCGCCATGTCGGGCATAGCGATGGGCGTAGGGGGCAAACCCAAGTACATATATGTATTATATGGCGAGTCGATGGTCTTGTGCTTGTTCAACACGCGCTTAATCGTGGGGTCGCCAGCAGCATACTTCAATGTGGGGTCAGCCTGGAGGAGCATACCACGCTGCAAGCGGTTGATATATACACCCGCAACACGTGCCATCTCATCCTTGGCGTTTGTCTCCTCGTGCACGATAGAGGCCAATGTCATAGCCTCGAAGGGCGTAAGACCCGAGCGCTCGAGTTTTTGGATGCGTGACTCATCGCACCAGAACTTATCCGACTCCTGCTTCATGCGGCGCACCAAAGCCTCGGGCGTAACATCGCGATATACCTCGTAGGTGTTGGGCAAAAAGATTGAGAACATAGCCTCGGCAGAGTCGAAGCCGAACTCGCGCATGAGCTCCTCGCTGCGCAATGCCTTAAGCATAGAGAGAGAGTCAGCGTCAATCTGCATAGCTATCTTACCAGCCAAAGCCTCAGGTGTACGAGCGTTGTTGATGACCAAGCGAACACTGTTATCGCTGCCGAACTTCAACGTGCGGGCAACCTGAATAACGGTCATATCCTTATCGAAGGTGTACTTTCCAGCCTCGATGCCACGGTCAAGGTTGATATACTTTGCATAGATCTTGAAGGCCAAGTCATGCTCAATATTTCGCTCCACCTTTGCAATCATCTCGTCGTAGCTCTCATCGTTGCGAAGTACCAAAGTGAAGCGCTCAGCCACAGCAACACCAAAAAAGTTTTGGTATGCCCACATGCCTGCAACTCCCACAGCCACAACGAGAACGATAAATGCGATAAAAATTTTCTTTTTCATTTTTTAACATTTTATTTGCAAAGATACATTTTTTTTGTACTTTTGCACCCGGGTAAGTCTTATACGACCAGCTCCTACAGAACTCCCCCAGGCGAGGAATCGAGCAAGGGTATGTGGTTGTAGCGGTGCGATATAAGTAGCTTACCCTTTTTTTTATATACTTTTTTCTCCCTTTTTACTCTCCATTTTCTACCACGATGCACCCTTGAGGATTGCCCCTATCACCAACTTTGATAGATAGTAGGCAAGAGGCGATGCCACGGCGTAACACACGAAGGTCACAAGACCTGGACGCTGCGTTGCACGACTAAAGGCGAGATAGCCCCAGTAGAGAGTCCACAATCCAACTACCACAACTACCGCAGCCATGATGATGCTATCGGTAGGATAGTTTGCGTAAGCCACAAGTGGATTGGACATGAACGTCGCGTATGCCAGGCGGTTTAAGAAGATGCCTGGCACGAGCAACAACGTGATAGGCCAATGCGCAAAGAGCATGCGGCCAAACATCTCGACAACTGCCGTGTCGCGGTTACGCATCACGCCAAAGGCGAAATAGACAACGCCAAGCGACATCCACACAGCAACGCCGATAGCCAACTGCCACACAAGAGGCATATAGCCAGATGTGGTGTAGCCCACCATGGAGGTAGCGACAAAACGAAAGTGCCACGCGCCGATAACACCCAGTATAAGCCACGCCATACCCCACAAAAGGGCATTGTTGCGCGAGGTTGTAGCGGGGCGCTTAATGAGGCGCGACAGGAACGAGCCACCCGCAGCACCCTTCCAACGCACATCACCACGTGAACGGTCACGCTTGGTGTAAATCTTTGTTTTAGCCATCCTGCTTAAGTCTTAGAAGTCAATCTTAGCACCCACCATAAAGCCTATGCCATTGCGATAGTAGTGCGCAAAATCGTAGATGTTCTGATTAAGGAGGTTGTTGCCCATAACGAATACCTCGACGCTGTTTGTAGCGCGGAATGCAATATTGGCACGAAGGTCAAAGGTCATGGGAGCCTCGAATGCTACGACGCTCTCACCAACGGCCAGCTCATCACTCGACCACTCACGGCAGCCAGTTAAGTCACCCGACACGCCAAACTTCCAGCGCTTGAGGCGATACTCCGCAACGATGCCAGCGTTGAGCTTAGGATCAGAGATTGCGTATAGTGAGTTGGTATAGTCGAGGTGACCACGAACATTAGCAGCCAACTTCAAACCTCCCACGGGGCGATACTCCACCTCAGCACCCGCAAAGAGGCGAGTGTTGTCGGTCTGCGTAAAGCCAAATGTGCCAATCTCATTTACGTACCACACCATCTGGTCGCGGATGAAACTTGCACCGAGGTAGACACGATATGCCACCTTCGAAGCCTTATCCGAGCCTGACATACCCAAGTGGAGGTCATAGCTACGCGTTGAGGCCATCAGGTTAAACTTGGTCTGCATAGCCACGAAGTCGATATATCGGTTCTGACCGTAGAGCGACTCTATGCCGTTGTGCGTGATATTCGTAGCAAACTCGATATAGGGCTGCACACCGACCTTGCCAAAGTCGAAGTCAAGGCGCGCTGCAGGCATAATGAAGTGCGAAGCCTTATCGCGTCCCGCAACCTTATCGTACATATACTGAAGCTCGGCCTTGAGGTTGATGATACCGAACGAGCGAGCGTAGTTTACGCCCACGTTGACCGCCATATCGCTATACTCTGTATAGTTATTTCCCTTCCAGAGGCCAAAGCCCGCCTTGATGCCTACGATATTACCCTTAAAGTTGCGAGCAACATTTGCTGCAACGTTTGCGCTATGCTCAGCGACACAGATGGTCTCATCACCGATAGGGAGACGCTGACTCCAGCGACCACCATCCACCACAACACCGAAATTGAGGCGCGAGAGGTTAACAAAATCATCGCCATAGCGAAGATGCACGTTGCCATCGTGAAAGTAGATACGATCCGAGGTCTTCAAGGCGTAGCGGTTAACGATATCGCTATCGTAGTCGATGCTAGCCTCAAACATCTGGCGTCCTACAACCAAGCCACCACCCACGTTAATCGCGTTAGACATCTCGTAGCTCTTAGCCATAGTGAGTTCATCGCCATAGCCATTATGCTTAGCTGCAAAGTTCGCATTGTGGTCGATACCCACACCGAAGTAGCCGAGGCGCAAGTTGTGCGTAGTGTAGCGCACCACAGCATCCGTAGTCAAGGGATAACCCGCAGCAACACGCGCAAAGAGGCGCTGAGGACGATTCAAATCCCAGTAGCTCGCTGTAGCGGGCTTGAAGTTGTGATCCTCGAGTTCAATCTGCCATGTCTCAGGGTTTACGTTATAGATAATCTCGGGTTCGATAACGGGGGCATCGCTAATCTCGGTTGGTGCAACCATCTTCTTTGCGGGAGCCACCTCGTGCGTATAGTTCTTTGTCACCTCGACGTGCTTATTCTCCTGCGCCGAGAGGGGTGCTACGGCCATGAACACAGCAATAGCGACTGACATGAATTTGATATATCTCATATTCAACATTTTACTTTGTTAGAGGTTACTACCCTACTTTGGAAGTTTCGAAATGCGCTCCTTAGCCTCGGCAACCACGCCATCATCCTTAGGCGAGTAGCCGTCGACGATACTCTGGTATGTAGCACGCGCCTGGAACGTATTGTTTGTCATCACGAAAGTATCACCCAAGAGGATGAAGATGTGTGCCTGCCAGTATGTCGAGCCACAAGCACCCATATCGAATACCAACTGCTGCGCACGCTCATAATCGCCAGCGATATACGCCGCCTCGACTACGCGGTAGTATGCCTCAGCACCCTCCTCAGTCATAGGATCCTCAGCAAGCGCCTTGTACAAGTCGAGAGACTTTGCGTCGCCCTCGTTGTGTAGCACATCTGCCATCACGAGCTTCGCGTAGCGTTTTGCCCATACCGTAGCATCTGTCATCATTGCAACGTCATCGTACATGCGTTTCACAGCCTCGTTATCGCCAATAAGCGATGTAGCATCTACGTAGCCCTCCGAAGCCTTGGCACGCTTATCCTTCTCGTGTGCCACGTCGTACAACGAGCGATATGCCGCAGCCGACTTAGCATAGTACTTCATATCGTAAGACATATCGGCATATACACCAAGCACACGCTCTGTATACTGGTTTGTGCCCTGTGCCAACAACTCCTCCATAGTCTGCAATGCCGAGACATTGTCGTTGAAGGATATGTGGCAGTCGCTCAAGTAGAAGAGCGCCTCAGTGCGGTTGTAGCCCTTCTCGAAGCTGCGCAAATAGTTATCGAGTTTTGTGCGTGCCTCGGCCATATCGCCAGCGAGATATACGTTCTTTGCCGCAGCGAAGGTCAACGAGTCGCGTGCTGCAGTGCTCAAGTCACTCTGCACACCACTACGCTCAGCATATGCGAAGTAGTCGTCGATGCGATCATCCTTGACGTAGATATCGCGGAGGCTGCGGATAGCCTCGAGTGCCGAAGCCGACTGTGGGTCATACTCTACGACCTTCTCGTAGCAAGCGATAGCCTCGTTCTTGCGTCCGAGATTGTAGTATGCCAATGCAAGGTCAGACATTGCGCTAACGTAGTAGGGCGAAGCATTGTCGCTATCGACAAAGTCCTGCAAGGTCTCAGCACCCTGCGAGTAGCGCTCAGCAGCGATGTGCGTACGACCCAACTCGTACCATGCATCATCAACATAGTCACCAGCACCCTCCTGAATGATGGTCTTGAGCAACTCAACCTTCTTTGACTGCTTCTTGTCGATGCCCTCGAGCATTGCAAGCTGGTAGCGTGCATAGTGGCGAAGCTCAGAGGTCGAAGCGATAGATACTTTATAGGCGTTACGTGCCGAGCTGAACTCACGCAATGTGAAGCGCGAGTCACCAAGGCGGTTCTGTGCATCGAAGAGGTAGTCATCGCGCTTGGTGTAGTCGCGTACGAACTCCTCGAAGGCCTCTGCGGCACCACTCATGTCGCCATCCGCGAAGCAGGCGTAGCCAATGCCGTAGTGAGCAAACTGATACTCTATCTCGCTCTTGGGAGCACGACGCACATAGGCCTCATACTTCTCCTTAGCGGTCTTCATGTCACCCTTAGCAAAGGCAACCTCACCCTGCCAGTAGAGCGTAAGGGCGTTATACTTGGGCTGGAGTGCTAACTCTTCCGACTCGGCAAGGAGTCGCTCGGCAGTAGTCCAGTCCTCACGCTTTACGGCATCCACAGCACGGAAGAGTGCCACGCGCTGCAACGCAGCCTTAATCTCGTTATCGGGATTCTGGAACTCCTTGATTGCAGTGTATGCGGCGTCATAATTCTCAGAGTTGTAGTAGCTTGCGATAAGCAACTGCTTGACCTCCGACTCGCGAGGCGAGCCTGGATAGCGATCCAGATACTTCTGGAGCACCGCCGTAGCCTCATTAAAGAGACCACCGCCCAACTCATACTTCAAGCGGCCATAGTTCAACAAAGCATCGCGTGCAATCTTCTCATCATAGCCCGCGTCGGTCGCTGTAGCCTGAGCAAAGGCATCGGCAGCCGAGATCTTGTTACCAAGCTTGAGGTAGCAATCGCCGAGGTGGTATGCAGCATTCTGCGTGAGCGCATCCTCATAGCCGCAGACAGCCTTGAGGGGCGATACAGCATCACTATAGCGTGCCATACGGTAGAGCGAGTATCCAAGGATATAGTTCTCCTGGCGACCCATGCTCTCGGGCGAGTAGGTAGCGATGTAGCGTGCCGCCTGACCATAGTCGCCCTTTACGAAGTAGCTCTCCGCAATGATGCGAACAAGGTCGTCGCGTGTCTTTGACGTTGTCTGGTTAAGGAGCTTCTCGCCCTCAGAGATAACATAGTCGTAGTTACCCTTGCGATACTCTATCTGCAAGAGGTAGAATGGTGCCAAGGTGCGGTAAGCATCGGTATTGGCAATCTGCTTGAAGCCCTCCTTTGCGCTCTCGAGTTCACCCTCAGCATAGTTCATATACGAGGTATAGTAGAGTGCATGGGGGTAGTAGTCACTCAACTTAGAGACCTTAGCGAGATGACCCTTAGCACGGGGATAGTCACCCTCCTTGAAGCGGATGTAACCCACGCGCATATCGTAGCGCTCGCGAGCACGTGCATCCAACGCCTTGTAGTCGACATCAGCAAACACACGCTCACCCTCCTCCATCATACCGTTATCGGTGTAGAAGCTTGCGAGCATGAAGAGCATCTCGTTGCGGTAGATGCTTGCGGGATGGTTCTTTACGAACTCCTCCATCAACATCTCCGACTCGGCAACGCCAAGCTCTACAGCTGTGCGCACCCTCTGGAACTCTACCCACTCGGCGTGGTGACTCATAGATATGGGATCTACATCCCCCTGAAGTGCCGATAGCGCCTCATACGCCTCGCCCCAGCGACCACGCTCGAGCATGTCCTCAATCTCGGCTCTGCGCCCTGCGATATCTGGACTCTGTGCCACAGCCTCAGCAGCCGTAAGCATCGCGCCAGCAAGGGCTAAAAAAGATATAATTTTTCTACGCATACTCATGTATATAATATAGGGCAAAGATAGACATTTTTCGTTAAACCTCCTAACAATTAGGAACGATTATTGCCACGATTTTAGCGTATAGAACAAATATTTTTCGCTATGACACAGAAAATCACACTTCAGATGACCACCGACCACCACTTTTCGATTGCCGATGGTCGCAATATCGAGGCACTAAACCCCAAAGAGTTACTTCTCTACGCCTCGCTGGATTGCCTCGCACGCACACTCACGGGGCTACTAAAGGAGCGTACGGCAACACTCAAAAACCTAGAGCTGACACTCGAGGGAACACTATCGACACCCACGGTTGTGGCAGAGAGCATCTTCACGCACTTCAACGTAGTGTACAACGCCGAGTGCCACACAATGAAGGAGCAGGAGGTAGTCAGTCGCGCCATCAACCTCGCCAACGACAAATATTGCGGTATGTTGCAGATGCTCCGCAAGATAGCACCCGTAACACACGTGACATCAATAGTTGCAACAGACTAAAAAAAAGACTCCTCGGAAGATACCGAGGAGCCTTAATTTTATTCAACTACGACTGTTAGAACGCTACAACTGGAGCAGCCTCAGCACCGGCCTGAGCCTCAAACATTGTCTTTGTCTCGAAACCGAACATCGAAGCGATGATGTTTGTTGGGAAGCGACGTACTGTGACGTTGTACTCCTTAACCGCCTCATTATAGTTCTGGCGCTCTACAGAGATGCGATTCTCCGTACCCTCGAGCTGCGCCTGCAACTGCAAGAAGTTCTGATTAGCCGTCAACTCAGGGTAGTTCTCAGCAACAGCGATAAGGCGACCGAGTGAGCCAGTCAACTCATTCTGTGCGCTCATCCACGCCTCCACCTGCTCGGGAGTTGCAGTAGCGGGGTCGATAGTGATTGAGGTGGCACGAGTGCGTGCATCAACAACCTCCTGCAATGTTGTAGACTCATGCTCAGCATAGCCCTTAACCGTTGCAACGAGATTGGGGATAAGGTCGGCACGACGCTGGTAGACAGACTCAACATTTGCCCACTTCTGGTCTACAGAGGCCTCAGCCTCAACCAAACCATTGTACTTTGAGACGCAAAAACCTGCCAACAAAAGCAGTGCACCTACGATGCAAATCAATACGATAGTTCCTTTCTTCATACTCTTATTTTTTTAGTTATTATACTCTCATAAACGATTTATTACCAGCGTGAGCCACCGCCACCACCGCCGAAGCTACCACCTCCAAAGCCTCCGCCGAAGCTACCACCGCCAAAGCCGCCACCACGGCCCATGCCGCCAAAGCCCATGGGCACGAAGATGATACCACCGCCACCACCATTATTGCGACGTGTGGTGCGCGTATGGATGGTCTTGCAGTTATCACATACCAAGGTCTCGTGGATAGTGATGTGCGTAGCCGTTTTCTCGACGATAGAGCGATCTGTAACCCTCAACGCACACTTACCACAGCTGGGACACTTACGGTTTGCTCGGTCAACGCGGATAACGACAAAGAGGGTTAGCGCAACAATTATAAGTGTGACAAAGAGCGCCAGAATCATAGCCTCATCATCCTCACTCTCAGCTCGGGGTAGCTCGCCATTTGTAAGCAGAGCATCCACCGCTTCGACACCAAGCGCTACACCCGTGCTATAGTCGCCCTCGCGGAACGAAGGGAGCATATAGTCCTGCTGAATCTGCACACACAAAGCATCGGGGAGCACACCCTCGAGACCATAGCCCGTATGGAAGCGTACCTCGCGCATATCCTTAACGAGCAGAATGCCAAGGCCGTTATCCAACTCCTTATCGCCCACGCCCCACGACGTGAAGAGCTGCTGCGAGAAGCTGAAGGTATCGCCCGACTTGATGTCATCAACCGCCACGACAACGACCTCCGCGATGCCACGCTCTTTGAGCGAGTAGCAGATAGAGTCGATATGCTCGACAGCTTGGCGCGAGAGAATGCCATCGGGGTTTGAGACAAAGCGCGTACGATCTTGAAGCTGCACGTTGGGAATCTCCTTAACGCCGTAGCTCTTAGCCTCAGCCACGACAACACCCGCAAGCATAGCCACAGCGAACAGTAAGCAGTATATTCTCTTTCCTATCATCATATTAAACAAACACGGGCGAGGTCAATATATTGTATCGACACCGCCCGTTGTAGGTTATTTTACTAGTTTTGTCTACCTTTTGGCATCAATAACCTCTGCCAAGCGACCAAACACCTCATCCATAGTACCGAGACCATTAATCTCGCTATACTTGTTCTGCTTGGTGTAGTGCTCAGCTACGATGGCTGTCTGCTGGCGGTATACCTCGATACGGT